>NZ_CDXDOR010000071.1:4110-25960 GCF_978021225.1 Frankia sp. CeTa3Moorea
CCGCAGAACCCCGCCCACCAGCCGACCTTCCCGCCCGGTCCGCCCCTGCCCGCCGGCGCCGCCATGGCCCGCGACAACGGTCACAGCCGGCCGGACATGGACGCCACCCGGCGGGACGCCCCGGGAATGCAGGAGTTCTGATCATCCGCTGCGCGGCCCTCGGCGAGTCTGGTGTGGCCCTCGGCACCGGCGCGGAC
The DNA here is from genome assembly GCF_978021225.1 of Frankia sp. CeTa3Moorea. Lineage (NCBI taxonomy): Bacteria > Bacillati > Actinomycetota > Actinomycetes > Frankiales > Frankiaceae > Frankia > Frankia sp. CeTa3Moorea. The sequence continues at coordinate 4,308 of NZ_CDXDOR010000071.1, forward strand.
GGGGCCGGAGCCGACGGGCGGTCTCGTGATGGGGTGATCGAGAGATGCTGACGCTTTGTGGAGCAGTTCTTGCTCTGTGTACGGTTCTTGCGGTGGTCGGCATTCTTGCCGGCAGCGGTTTCGTCTATGCGTCCATGATCTTGACGCTGGTCGCCGCGGCGCTGCTCCCGGCGGGAGCAGTACGCCGGGCCTCTCGCTGACCTCGGGCCTCGGTCTCAGCCGCCGGTCGTCTCGTGCCGGGTGAGCGTGAACGCCAGGCCCAGCTCCTCGGCCGCCGAGCGGGCTCCCGCCTCCCGCGGCTGCGTCGCAGGCAGCTCCGTGCGGGCCACCTCGGTGAAGGAGACCGCCAGCACCTCCTCGGCCACCGTCTGACCGTGGGTACGCAGCGCGAGTGCGGTCTCCTCGCGCGTCGCCGCCCAGGAGACGTCCACCCGGTCGGTGATCTCCAGCCCTGCCGCCTTGCGCGCGTCCTGGAGCACCCGGACGACGTCGCGGGCGAGCCCGTCGCGGGCGAGCTCCGGGGAGATCTCCAGGTCGAGGGCGACGGAGAGCCCGGACTCGGCGGTGACCGCCCAGCCCTGCCGCGGCGTCTCTGTGATGATCAGCTCGTCCCCGGACAGCTCGGCCTCCTCCCCGTCGACGGTGACGGTGAGCCGGCCGTTGACGGGAGGACCGGCGGCCGCGATGGCCGCGGCGACCGCCTTGGTGTTCCTGCCGAAGCGCCGCCCCAGGGCCCGGAAGTTCGGCTTCACCGAGATGTCGACGACCTCCGAGGTCGCCGGCTCCACCGTGGTCACGTTGAGCTCCTCGGTGATCTGCGCGATCAGCTCGGGGGAGAGCTCGTCGAAGGCACTCGCGCCGATGACCGCCCGCGGCAACGGCTGGCGGGTGCGCATCCCGCTGGCGGCCCGGGCGGCACGGCCGAGTTCCACGATCCGCCGGACGAGATCCATCTGCTCCGCGAGCTCCGGCGTGTGCAGCCCCCCGGGGAGCTCGGGCCAGGCGGCAAGGTGCACCGAGTCGGGGGTCTGCGGGGAGGCGTCGGCGAACAGCCGTGACCACAGCCAGTCGGTGAGGAACGGCGTGAACGGCGCCATCACTCGGGTCAGTGCGTCCAGGCAGGTGTGCAGGGTGTCCAGGGCATCGGCGTCGCCGGCCCAGAACCGGCGGCGGGACCGGCGGACGTACCAGTTGGACAGGTCGTCGACGAACCGGGCGATCCGCCGCCCGGCCCGCAGCGAGTCGAAGTTCTCCAGCGCCTCGTCCACCTCGGCGACGGTGGCCGCGAGCTCGGACAGCGCCCAGCGGTCCAGCACGTGCCGCCGGGCCGGCGGTGTCGCGCCCGCGCCTGGGCTCGCGCCCGGCCGCCAGCCGGCCGCCCCGGCATAGAGGGCGAAGAACGACGCGGTGTTCCAGTAGGTGAGCAGGACCTTGCGGACGATGTCCTCGATCGCCTCGTGGCTCATCCGGCGGTCCGCCCACGGCGAGCCGCCGGCGAGCATCAGCCAGCGGACCGCGTCCGCGCCGTGCCGCTCGAACAGCTCGAAGGGATCGAGCACGTTGCCGAGATGCTTGCTCATCTTGCGGCCGTCGGCGTCCAGGAGCAGGCCGAGGCAGAGCACCGTCTCATAGGAGGAGCGGCCGAACACCAGCGTGCCGACCGCCATCATCGTGTAGAACCAGCCGCGGGTCTGGTCGATCGCCTCGCAGATGTACTGCGCCGGGTACTGCCGGGTGAACTCCTCGAGGTTGTGGTGCGGGGCACCCCACTGGGCGAACGGCATCGCGCCGCTGTCGTACCAGACGTCGATCACCTCGGGCACCCGGTGCGAGACGCCGCCGCAGGTCGGGCAGGTCCCGGTGACCTCGTCGACGAACGGGCGGTGCGGGTCGAGGTCGGCCAGGTTCCGCCCGGCGAGCTCGGAGAGCTCGGCGAGTGACCCGACGCACACCAGATGGGTGGGGTCGTCGTCGCAGCGCCAGACCGGCAACGGTGTCCCCCAGTATCGGTTGCGGGACAGCGCCCAGTCGACGTTGCCGCGCAGCCACTCGCCGTACCGACCGGTCCTGATCCGCTCGGGGTGCCAGGTCGTCCGCTCGTTCTGCGCCAGCAGCTCGTCGCGGATGGCGGTGGTCCGGATGTACCAGGACGGCAGCGGATAGTAGATCAACGGTGTGTGGCAGCGCCAGCAGTGCGGGTAGCTGTGCGTATACGTCGACGCCCGCCACAGCCGGCCCCGTGCGCGCAGGTCGGCGGTCAGCGGCGCGTCGGCATCCTTGAAGAACATCCCGCCGACCAAGGGGACGTCGGCGAGGAAGCGGCCGCCCGTCCCGATCGGGTTCACCACCGACAGCCCGCTCGCCCGGCAGACCGCCAGGTCCTCCGCGCCGAACGCCGGCGCCTGGTGGACCAGGCCCGTGCCGTCCGTGGTCGTCACGTAGTCGGCGAGCACGACCGAGTGCGGGACGCCGGTGCCGGCCGCGAACCGCTCCGCCGCCAGCAGTTCGAACGGGCGGGTGTAGCGGGCACCGGCCAGCTCCGCCCCGCGGAACCGCTCGACGATCTCGGCGTCCTCGCCGAGGGCCGCGGTGACCAGTGGTTCGGCGACGACGAACAACTCCCCATCCCCCGCGCGGGCCAGGACGTACTCCACCTCCGGGTGAACGGCCACCGCCGTGTTCGACACCAGTGTCCACGGGGTCGTCGTCCAGACCAGCAGCTGCGCGCCCTGCCCGGCGAGGCCGAGGGCGTCGGCGACGAGCGGGAAACGGACGTAGACCGAGGGGTCGTCGACGTCCGAGTAGCCCTGGGACACCTCGTGGTCACTAAGCGGCGTCTCGTCGCGCGGGCAGTACGGGGTGACCCGGAAGTCCTCGACCAGCAGGCCCTGGTCGAAGATCTGCTTGAGCGACCACCAGACGCTCTCGACGTAGCTGGTGTCCATGGTGCGGTAGGCGCCCTCGAGGTCGACCCAGTAGCCCATCCGCTCGGTCATCGCGGAGAAGTCCGCGACATGGCGCAGCACCGACTCGCGGCACCGGGCGTTGAACTCGGCGATGCCGAACGCCTCGATGTCGTTTTTGCTGGTGAAGCCGAGCTCCTTCTCGACCGCGAGCTCGACGGGCAGCCCGTGGCAGTCCCAGCCGGCCCGCCGGGGAACGTGGTAGCCCTTCATCGTCCGGTAGCGGGGGAACAGGTCCTTGAAGACCCTGGCCTCCACGTGATGCGCCCCCGGCCTGCCGTTGGCGGTGGGCGGGCCCTCGTAGAAAACCCACAGCGGGCGGTCCGCGGTGGCCTCCAACGAACGGTGGAACACCTTGGTGTCGCGCCAGCGGGCCAACGTCTCCCGCTCCAGGGCGGGCAGGTCCACCTGGGCGGGCAGCGGAGCGAAGGTGGGATGCCGCAGGGGGGTGCTCATCGTGGGGACCCGGTCTCCATAGTCGTGATCTCCGTCGGGCTGGCTCTCCAACGGAGGGACGACGCCTCACCGGCCCCGGGAGTGACCATCCGGCCGATGCGCCGGCCGCCTGTCCTGCCCGGACCGGGGGTACCGCGGTACCACCCTCCTTGCACACCCGCTCGGCCGGATCGGGCCGAGGGATGGCCCCTCGTTGTCCTCGCGGTGGCCGGATCTACTGGGGACCCGATGGTCGACCGGATCCCGTTCTTCCGGCGGCTCGGGGGTGATCTTCGCGACGCGCTGGCCACCGGGCTTCCACCGACCCCGGCTCGCTCGGGCTGCGCCCGCCGCTACTCGTCCCCGTCCACGCCGTACCGCTGCCCATGAGCGTAGCTCAACGGGACGAGTGGTCCCGTCCCCGGCTCGGCCCTTCGCCGCGCGGCCGGTTCATCGTCGGGACCCGGGGTCGTAGAGTGGTCCGGTAGGAGAGGTGCCGACCATCGGGAGCGGTGTGTCCGAAGATTCCGCCGATCACGCAGCGGCCGCGCCGGGGGGCGTCGCCCCGGGCGCGGGGCCCGTCGCGTCGGCGATGCCCACGAAGCCCTCGGCCCCGCCCGGGGGGCCGGCGCCGGTGCCGCGCGGGCGGGACGAGGCTCGCCCGACCGCCGGTTCCCGCCGGGCGGTGGCCACGCTGACGGTCGCGGCGGCGATCGTCCTGCTGTCGGACATCATCACCAAGCACGTCGCGGTGGCCACCCTGTCCGACCGGGGGCCTGTCGAGGTCATCCCCGGCCTGCTCGACCTAGAGCTCACCCGCAACTCCGGAGCGGCCTTCAGCCTCGCGGGCGGTGCAACGGTGCTGCTCAGCCTGGTCGCCCTGGCCGTGGTCGCGGTGGTGGTGTTCACCGCCCGCCGGCTGCGGTCGGTGGGGTGGGCTCTCGTGCTCGGCGCCCTGCTCGGCGGGGCGGTGGGCAACCTCGCCGACCGCATCTTCCGCGCGCCGGGTCCCCTGCGCGGTCACGTCGTGGACTTCGTTCACCTCCACTACTGGCCCATCTTCAACGTGGCCGACTCCGCGATCGTCTGCGGCGGCGTGCTCGCGGTCATCCTGTCCCTGCGCGGCGTGGGCCTGGACGGCACGCGCTACGCCGAGCATCAGCCCGTCGGCGGGGGCAGTGACCATCACGGGCGGTGACCTGCGGTCCCTACCGGTCCCGGACGGGCTCGACGGCGTCCGTCTCGACGCGGCGATCGCGAGGATGTTCGGGCTGTCGCGGACCGTGGCCGCCGCGCTCGTCGACGACGGCCAGGCGAGCCTTGACGGGAAGGTCCGGGGCCGGTCCGACCGGGTCAGCGGCGGTGCCTGGTTGGAGGTCCGGCTGCCCGCCCCGCCGCGTCCGGTGGCGGTGGAACCCACGCCGGTCGAGGGTCTCGGCATCCTCTACGACGACGACGACATCATCGTCGTGGACAAGCCGGTCGGGGTCGCCGCGCATCCGGCGCCCGGCTTCACCGGACCGACCGTGATCGGGGCGTTGGCGGCCGCGGGATACCGCCTCTCCACCTCGGGCGCGGCCGAGCGTCAGGGGGTGGTGCACCGTCTCGACGTCGGTACCACCGGGGTGATGGCGGTCGCCAAGAGCGAGCGTGCGTACACCCTGCTGAAACGGGCGTTCCGTGACCGTGCGGTGGACAAACGCTACCGGGCCGTGGTGCAGGGCCATCCCGATCCGCTGCGGGGCACCGTGGACGCCCCGATCGACCGGCATCCGCGCCGGCCGGGGCTGTTCGCCGTCGTCGCGGACGGCAAGCCGAGTATCACCCACTACGACCTCCAGGAGGCGTTCCGGGCCGCCTCCCTGCTGTCCGTGCGGTTGGAGACCGGGCGCACCCACCAGATCCGGGTGCACATGTCCGCCCTGCGGCACCCGTGCGTCGGGGACCTCGCCTACGGGGCCGACCCCACGCTCGCCGAGCGGCTCGGCCTGACCCGCCAGTGGCTGCACGCGGCGCAGCTGTCCTTCGATCATCCCGGTCACGGCGGACGGGTCGAGTTCACCAGCCCGGACCCGGCTGACCTGGCCGAGGCGGTGGAACGACTGCGGGACCAGCCATGACGGAGCCGGCGACGCTCGGGGAGGCGACCTCGGCGCCGGTGCCCGCTCCCGCGGCCCCTGGGGGAGCGGTGCCGGCCCAGGCCCCCGCCGGCCGGGGGTGGCCCACCGTGCGCCCACCGGTCCACGAGCTGGGGGCGCTGCTCGATCGGGTCGACGCCCGCACGCTGCCGGCGACCTCTCGCGCGATCGCGATCGTCCGGGCGCGGATGGTGGGCCTGGCGGCGCGGGAGATCGGTCGGGTCCGCCGGACCCGGGACCGGGCCCGTCCCTCGCCTGCCGGCTCCGACGACGATGACGGTCCGCCGGCCCTGCTCGACGTGGCCGGAGTCACGCCCGGCGGGGTGGTGGAATGGGGCGTCCGGATGCTTGTCCTCGGACTCGTCGCGTTGATCGTGGTGAGCGCGACGGCCGCGATCCTGCAGGGCGTCGATCATGCTCCGTCGTCCGGACGGTCCTCCCCGGCGACCGGGGAGGCGCCGACGTCCGCGAACCAGCCGGCGGCGCCCGTGTTGCCCGTGGTGACGATCGGCCCCGGGCCGAACGACCCGGTCGCCGACTACCTCGGCGCCAGCCGGCAGAACCTCGCGTCGCTGACCTCGGCCGCCCCCGGCGCCGATCTTTACGCCGTGGCCAGTCTCACCGCGCCCCGCACCCCCGCCGACCTGCTCGAGGTGTTCGGCGACTTCCGGACCGTGCAGGTGTTCTTCACCGCCGGTATCGGGGGTGAACAGGAGCAGGCCCTCGTGCGCGATCCGGTGGCCGACGTCCGGGCCGCCTTCGGGTCGGCGGCGGCCCAGGCGGACGCCCGAGCCGCTGCCGACACGCAGGTCGGCGACACTGCCGCCGCCGACCGCGAGCGGCGAGCGGCGAGCGACCTGCGGGCCGGGTGTGGATGTCTGTTCGCCGCGGTGGTCCGCGCCCCGGCCGGCCGGCTCTCGCAGCTCGAAACCGATCCTCGGGTGCGGGTGGTGGACCCGGCCCCACCGGGAAGCGGGCCACCGGGTGTGAGATTCATCCCACTGTCCCCGGACCGTCGCTGACCTGGTCGAGACCGTCCGCATGATCGGACGGTGTGCCGGGCACGGGTGGCGGACGGTGACCGTTCTGGCGTGGCACCCGACCCCTGCGCCATCGTCGACCGGGACAGGAGAAGATGAGGGGGGGAGACCGGCTTCGTCACCTGGGGTTGCGACCGGCCGGGGAGTTCACGGATCATGATGAGGAGACCCAGGTTGAAGCTGGCTAAGGGCACCCGGGAGGTCTTCGACGCGGAGAGCCTGCTCGAGGAGTACCTGGGGCCGCGCAAGCGAGGTCTGCGCTACGCCTACCCGTACTACGACGGCCTGGTCACCAATAGTGATCCGGATCTGCTGTGCACCGGGGATCTCCTGGCCCCGTGCCTGCTCGGCGTGCACGTGGACGTGGATCGGATGCACACGCTCACCGCACTGATGCCGTTGCTACAGCGGGCGTTGGACAGGCTTCCTCCCGGCATCGAGCTCATCGAGGCCGACGAGGCCACCCTCGATCTGGTCGCCGCGCTCTACGACCCCCTCGACGACCCGGACGTCTCCGACCGGGACGTCAAGGGCTCCCTCATCGCCAAGGTGCTGCACCGCAAGCGGCCCGCCCTGGTCCCGTTGTTCGACTCCAAGGTGAGGATCTTCTACCAGCACGAGGACTGCGTCCCGCCGTCGCCGCGGGACGGGCGGTCCTGGCGGCAGTACATGGGCCTGCTCATCCGCGCGATGCAGTACGACCTGCGGGAGAACGCCGAGGAGTTCCGCCGGCTCGGGGCGCTGGTACCCGTCGCGGGTCCCCCGATCACCCCGCTGCGGATGCTCGACGTCGTGGTGTGGATGAGCAGCGCGGTGTGATCAGCGCCCGTCGCCGGCCCGGGACCATCGACCGGATCCGACTGCGACAATGGTCGATGTGTTGAGCTACGCGGTCCGCGGGCTCACCCGGCGGCACGGGACGGGTGAGCATGCCGTTCTCGCCAATGATCGGATCGATCTCGACGTCCGGCAGGGCGAGGTGTTCGGGGTGCTCGGGCCGAACGGCGCCGGGAAGACCACGCTGGTCCGCCAGTTGATGGGTCTGCTGCGGCCGGACGCGGGCACGATTACCCTTTTTGGCCGCGACGTGCTGGCCGCCCGCGGTCTGCCGGCCCGGCTCGCCGCCTACCTGGGTCAGGATGATCTCGCGCTGGCCGAGCTGCCGGTCGCCACGGCCGTGGCGACCACCGCCCGCATGCGCGGTGTCCCCCGCTCCGCCGTGCGGGCGGTCCGTGACGCCGTGCTCGGCGAGCTTGGTCTGGAGGCGGTGGCGCATCGCCCGCTGTCGAAGCTGTCCGGTGGGCAACGCCGGCTGGCGTGTGTCGCCACCACCCTGGTGGGGGACCGGCCGATGCTCGTCCTCGACGAGCCAACCACCGGCCTCGACCCCGTCGCCCGGCGGGCCGTGTGGTCGGCGCTGCAACGTCGCCGGGACACCGTCGGTGTCACCGTCGTGCTGATCACGCACAACGTCCTCGAGGCGGAGTCGGTGCTCGACCGGGTCGCCGTCCTGGACGCCGGGCGGGTGATCGCCTGCGACACTCCGGGCCAGCTCAAGGCATCGTTGTCCGGTGACGTCCGGCTTGACCTCGCGTGGCGCCACGACCCGCCCGCGGACGATCCCACCGTCGCGACGTTGGCCGCGCTCGCCGTGGTCAACGGACGGCGGTGGACCATCCGGTTGGCTCCGGCCGCGGCCCGTGACGCCCTCGGCCGGTTGACCGCCGGCCCGGCGTTCGCCGCGCTGGACGATTTCAGTCTCGCCACTCCCTCGCTGGAGGACGTGTACCTCACCCTCGGCGGCGGGTCGCGGGACCTGGAGCGCGCATGATCGTGATTTTCCGGTGACCGTCGTTCCGGACGCGCTCGGGGCACCCGGTGGCGGGGCATCCGGGGTGCCGGCGCCATCGGTCGTGGATGGCCGCCCGCTTCCCGCCACGCGGCCGGCGCCGGCCTCCGCCCCGCCGAGCAGCGCCCCGCTGGCCCCGCCGCAGCTGCCGCCGTTGACGTCGTTCCGCACCGCGTTCGGTGCGGTCTACCGCGGGCAGCTCGCCCGCTCCAAGGTGGGACGGATCCCGCTGCTGTTCGTCGCGTCGTTCCAGTCGGTCGGGATCCTCGTGCTGCTGCGCGGGATTCTCGACGTCGGCGACACCACGGCCGCCGGGCAGGTCGTGGCGGGTTCCACGGTGCTCGTGGTCGCCTTCGTCGCGTTGAACCTGCTGGCCCAGCGGTTCGGGGCGCTGCGGGCGTCCGGTGCCCTGGACTACTACCTCACGTTGCCGGTGCCCGGCGTCGCGGTGGTGCTGGGCACGGCGGCCTCATATGCGACCTTCGCGGCGCCCGGCACCGTCGTCACCGCGGTGCTGGGGGCGCTGCTCTACGGGCTGCCGCTGTCTGGCCTGTGGCTGCTGCTGCCTGTCGTGGCCCTCGCCGGGATCTGCCTGTCCGGGCTCGGGGCGGCGGTCGGCCTGCTCGCTCCTCGGCCGGAGCTCGCGACCGTCGCCGGCCAGCTCGGAATGAGCATCGTGCTGTTTTTCGGTGTGATCCCCTCCGGCCGGCTGCCCGAGGTCGGCCGCTGGGCGCGGGACGCGTTGCCCAGCAGCTACGCGGTGGATGCCCTCGCGGCCGCCTTCCAACCCGGCGTCGACTGGGCGAAGGTGGTCCTCGACCTCGGGATCTGCGCCGCCGTCGGGGTGGTGGCGCTGTCTGTCGCGGCGGTGGCGCTGCGCCGTGTCGGCACGTCCTGAGGGCGTCATAGTTAGCAGGACCAGCGTAGTAGCAGGACCACTGCGGGACCGCCCGGCGCGGTAGGGTCAACGGCCTGCGGCCGGTCGGCGACGATGCGCTGGTAGGCCGGGGACGCTGGTAGGCCGGGGACGCTGGTAGGCCGGGGACGCTGGTAGGCCGGGGACGCTGGTAGGCCGGGGACGCTGGTGGCCGGGGACGCTGGTGGCCGGGGACGAGGAGACAGACAGCCAGTGGCAGGAAGCGCGTCATGACGGAGCGGTCGTCGGACATCCGCGGAGTCGAGCCGGCCGCGCTGTCCGTCCCACCCGGGGACGTCCCACCCGGAGACAGGCCGCACCACCCTGGTCAGCCGACCCTCGATCCGGCGATTGCCGTCCCCGCGGCCGGTGGGCCGGCGCCGCCCGGGCGGAGCCCGGGCCGGGCGTTCGGTGCTCGTCCGGCAGCCGTCGCTGGCCTGATCTGCGCGGCGGCGATGGCGCTCGCCGGCTTCCCGCTCGGCCTGCTCTGGGCCGCGACCGCGCCGCACCTGGATCTCGCCGCGGCGTTGGGCGGGCATGAATCGGCGTTCACAGTCCAGAGCGACATCGACGTCCGGTTCGCCCAGATCTGCGCGGTCGCCGGTGTGATCGGCGGTGCCGTGGCGTGCTGGCGGGTCCGGGACGCGGGATGGCCGGTCCCGGTCGGGCTCGCCGCGGGCGGCATCGGCGGCTCGCTGATCGCCGGCTGGATCGGCCACCTGCGGCGCTCGCCCCAGCTGCTGCACGCGCTGCCGAAGGACGCCTCTCCGCTGCTCACCGACCTGGTGGACCTGAAGGTCCGCGCGGGCGGGCTCTACTTCGTCATGCCGGTGACCGCCCTGGTCATGCTCCTCGTCGGGCTGTGGGTGACCTCGCGGGCCCGGTCGGACGCCGCCGAGGACAGGCGGGGTCCGACCGCGCCCGGCGACGGGGCTGGGGCTGGGGACTGAGCGTCGATCCCCCGGGCGGGGTGAACGTCCCACGGTTCGGCCTGGGGCCAGTTCGGGTAACGGTCAGTTCGGGCTGGGATCGACTCGGCGCAACTCGCTCGATCCGATGGTGGTGATCTTTTCCAGGAGGCCGATCTCCCGGCGGAGCAGCGCCCGTTCGGCCCGCAGTCGGCTGGCCGCGTCCGGCGCGGCGAGCAGCCCCTGACGTTCGGTGACGTCGGTGACGGCGGCGGCGGCGATCACGTACGAAAGGGCGATCGGGTCGTCGGGGAGGTCCGGCAGCGAGATCTGCACGGTGCCGGTGGCGGCGAGCCGGTCGGCGTAGGTTCGGAGCAGACGCTGGAGCGCCGGAACGGTGCCGCCGGTGTCGTCGGTGTCGCCGACGTCCTCCGGCAGGTAATCGACGTCCCCGACGAGGTAGGGCTCGCTGTGCCGGTCCACCGTGCGGATCCGGAACCGGTCACCGCCCACCGTGATGAGCGAGAACCGCCCGTCGGAGTGCTCCTGGACGCGCCGTAGCACGGCGGTGCAGCCCACGTCGTGGATCGCCGGCAGGGCCGGACCCACCTCCCGGCCTCGCCGGATGGCGATCACTCCGAACCGTCGGACCTGGTCAGCGGGCTGCTCGAGCAGTTCCCGCACCAATATCCGGTACCGTTCCTCGAAGATCTCCAGGGGTAGGACCAGCCCGGGGAGCAGGACCGTCCCGAGCGGGAACAGAGGAAGCCGCTCGCTCAACTGCGGTGCCTTCTTCCTGCCCTGCCCTCTCCGGCCCCGGACGGGACCGGAAGCGGCCGGTGGCGGTCGGGCGAGGACCGCCCGGGGCGGGTCCACGACCAGGAGTCGGACGTTTGTCCCAACCCTGTCCCCCGGTAGCCACGGTGTCCATCCGGGAAGGACTGTGATTCTCACCGGGCGCGGGTTCGGGCGCGGGTTCGGGCGCGGGTTCGGGCGGTGGGCCGGGAGCCCGGACGGTGGGCCGCCGGTGCCTGGGGGCCTTCCATCCGGGTTCGTTCGCGGAAGAATGGCCCGGTGTGGGAAACCGAGCCGGAGCTGCTGGTCGTCTTCCACCAGCCGGACCGGGGCTTCTCGACCGGCACGGGTACCGATCCACTGGCCGAACTGGCCGTCCTCGGCACCGTGACCTCGGCCCTGCGCCCCCGGCTGGCTCTCGTGGCGCTGCCCCCCTCGCGGGCGCCGGAGGTGGCTGCCCTGCCCGGGGTGTGCGGGGTCTTCGTCGATCAGGTTCCCCCGGCGCTGCGGGCGTCCCTCACCGCCGCCGAGAGCCTGTTCGTCGACGGCTGGCTGGCGCGGAGGGGTGCCAAGCACCGCGATCCCGCGGGTGGTGAGCCCTGGGACACGCCGGGGCACCTCCCGCCCGACCGGCCACCCGGGGCGCCGCCGGCCGGATGACCCCGCGCGGCGGCTCAGAACACGCGCCGGGGGACCGACCATCTCGCACCGGGGCCCGACGAACGCCAGACCATGTGGAGCCGGTCGCCGACGCGGGCGAGCACCTCCAGATGCCCGTCGAAGTTGCTCTGGATCATCGAGACGGCATCCACCCGGCCCAGCTCCGGCGCGAACGGCCGCGGTCCGCTCCAGACCGGGGATGGCGCGCCGTTGTTCCGGTAGAAGTGGATGAGTCCGCGGCCCGCGGCGGGGACGACCACCTCGAAGTTGCGGGAGCCGTCGGGGAAGGCGCTCTGGATGAGCACCGGATTGCCCGTCACGCCCTCGGCGAAGACGGGGCCGGTGCGCCAGACCGCCCTGTTGTCGCGGGTGAGGTGCACGAGCCGGTTGCCGACCCGGGCGACCGCTTCCAACATCCCGTTGCCGCCGCCCAGCGTGCCGTGGATGAGGCTGACGGCGTCGACGCGCCCGAGGTTCGCGCCGAACAGCTTCGGAGTGCTCCACGGAAATCCGTGGATGTCATGGTTGCGCCACAGGTGCAGGATGCCGACGTCCGCGGCGGGCACGAGTAGTTCGAAGTTGCCCTTGGTGCCCAGCCGGCTCTGCACCAGCGACGGAACGCCCCCCACGCCCTGGGCGAGGCGGGTCGGCGGGTGCCAGGCGAAGGCACCGGTGGAGTCCCGCCACAGGAAGTACAGCGCCGAGCCGGCCCGGACGGCGACCTCGAGGGGTCCCGGCCTGGCCAGGGTGCTCTGGATCATGGTGACGGCATCGATCCGGCCGAGCTCCTGGGCCGTCTGCCACGGGGCCATCCAGGGGAAGCCGGCCGCGTCGTTGTCCCGCCAGACGTGGGTCAGCCCGGCGAAGGCCGAGGGGACGACGGCGTCGAAGTTGCCGATCCGGCCGAGCCCCCTGCTCTGGACGAGCGCCGGGTTGCCGCTCACTCCGTGGCCCCAGCCGAGGTGGCTGGGGGTGTAGCGGCACAGCGCGAAACTGTTCGAGCGCATCAGGCAGTCGACGGGCGCGGGCGCGCAGGCGTCGCAGTTGCCGTTTGGGGCGTGGAACGCCCCCCACCGACCGCCGCAGTCGCACTGGGCGCCCGCGTACTCGTCCGGAGCGCCGAAGATGTGGCCGGTCTCGTGGGTGAAGACCCGGTCGATATTGTCCGGTCCCCAGCCGTCGTTGTCGCAGGACATCACGAGCCGGGGACCACCCACCGAGGAGTACGCGAAGTATCCCAGCGGATACTTGGTGAAGAACGCGCAGTAGGCGGACCGGGTGCCGAGCCGGGCCCGGAGCGCGTCGACGTAGTCGTAGACGCCGTCGAAGCTGGCCGGGTGGCCGAGCCGGCTCATGGTGGGGTCACGCCACAGCGCCTCGAGATCGGGCGCGTTCGGGTCCGGTGGGACGGGCAGCCGCACGATCTGGATGTCGTAGTGGAAGGTCAGGTCGGCCGCCGGGTTCGTGGTCGCGTACCAGGACAACCCGTTCTGCACCTCGGCCACGATCTTGGTGCGTTCCGCGGCGGTCAGTTGCAGTGCGGTGGTCGGCCCTTCCACGAGGATCAGCCCGACGGCCACCGATCCCTCCAGCGCCGCGCTGGTGGGGGAGGGCGCCTGGGTGGTCTGCGCGGCGGTCCGGGTGTCCGCGGGCGCGGCGGTCGGGCTCTGGGCCTCGGCCCGCCCGTTCGCCTGGGCATCCCGCCCGTTCGCCTGGGCATGCGGTGTCGTCTGGGCATGCGGTGCCGGCCGGTCCGGATCAGGCGAGCTGCCCCGGGGCGGCGGGATGTCGGTGCAGGGCCGGTCCATGTCCCACGGCCGGCCGTCACGGGGACGTTCCTGCTTGAGATGCCGGTAGGCGGCGCTGGCCCGCAGACGGAAGGCGTCCAGCCCGAGCGTCTCGGCGCGGCTCAGCCCGGGCGACACCCCGGTGGTCGACACGACGCTGCCGTCCGCGGGGGGGAGGACCGCCGCTGCCAGCCGGGCGGCGGCGCGTTCCGCCGTCGCCGTCGCCGTGGAGATGTCCCGAGGCTGGCCCAGCACGTGGACCCTGCCGTAGCGGTGCAGCGGCTGTCGTTCGTTGGCCAGGGTGGGATCGGTTGGCGAGCCGTCGCTCTCGGCGGTCTGGTCGACCCCGTCATCCGAGGATGCGCCGGTGGCTGCGATCGCCGCGAACGCCGCACGGAGTGCTCGGCCCGTCTCCCCTCCGGCCGAGATGATGAGCGCGTGTTCGTCGGCCGGTACGTCCCCCGCCATACTTGATCATTTTCCTTTCGGTGGGGAGGGCTGTGCGGAGTTGTATCGTGCTGCGGCTTTGCTGCGCCGGCTTTTGCGAAAACAAGCGCGCAGAGTGCCGATCTGGTACCTTCGCCTGCTTTGTCCGAAGGGATTGCGCCAACATAGCCGGCGGCGGGCGTCCATCGGCCGGACAGTGGCGTCACGGATCCACCGACTGGGCGGCGCCCAGGCGGATATCGGCTCCGGCCGCTGCCCGTCACCGGCGGCCGCCGGAGCCGGGCGACCGCCCACGTGGCTCGGTGGCTCAGCGGCTCAGCGCCGGTCCGGAGCGAACGGTGCCTGCGCCGATGGCACGTCGGGCCACATGGCCCCGACGGCGGGCCGTTCCGGCACGCCCATGGCCTCGGCCACCTTGCGCATGATGGCTTCCACCAGCCGGACAGCCTGCGGGGTCGCGAGGTTCAGCACGATCTCGGCATCCCCCGCCACCTGGAATCGCACTGAAACGTCCGCCATGACGACTGCCCTTTCCTCGCGGCTCGCCAGCACATTGCGGGCGTGTTGCCACCGGTGACGTTACGGGGCTGGGGCGACCGCCCGCGCGGCGCCCGGGCGCGGCACCGGGCAGTGTGACCGGCTGGCAGGTTGCTGCGACGAAGCGGGTAGGGTCACGGTGGTGACCTTTCCGTCGGCGACAGTGCGTGACTGTGTGGCCGTGCTTGAGCGTTTCTTCCCCCCGTCCTGGGCCGAGTCCTGGGACGCGGTGGGACTGGCGGTGGGTGATCCGGACGCGCCGGTCTCGGCCGTCCTGTTTGCGGTGGATCCGGCCCCAGAGGTGGCGGCCGAGGCCGCCACAGCGGGAGCTCAGCTGCTCGTCACCCACCACCCGCTGTTCCTGCGGGGAGTGCACGGCGTCGCCGAGACCGGTCCGGGCGGGCGGGTCGTGGCCACCCTGATCCGGGCCGGCGTCGCCCTGTACACCGTGCACACGAACGCCGATGTCGCCGCGCCGGGCGTGAGTGACGCGCTTGCCGACGCCCTGGGGTTGCGCGACGTCGCTCCGCTGCTCGGCCCGGGACTGCTGCCCGGCCCGGCCCCGCTGCCCGCTCCGGCGGACGCCGGGGCCGACGAGGGCGGTGTCGGTGATGAGGGCGGTGCCGGTGATGAGGGCGGTGCCGGCGGGGCGAGCGTGTGCCGGGGCCTCGGCCGGATCGGTGACCTGCCCGCGGCCGAGTCCCTGGAACGGTTCTGTGCCCGGGTCGTCCGGGCGCTGCCGGCGACGGCGGGCGGGGTCCGGGCGACGGGTACCGCGGACCGGCTCGTCCGGCGGATCGCGGTGTGCGGCGGCTCGGGGGGAGAACTGGTCGCCGCCGCCGAGGCCGCGGGAGCGGACGTCCTCGTCACCGCGGACGGCCGGCATCATCACGTCCTCGACGCCGTCGGTGCGCACGGGGTCGTGGTGGTCGACGTCGCCCACTGGGCGAGTGAATGGCCGTGGCTGAGCCAGGCCGCCACCCGCCTGCGCGCCGGTCTGCGGGCGGGGGGACGTACGGTGAGCACGTCGGTATCCGCTATCGTGACCGATCCCTGGCGGGTGCACGTTCCGTCCCGGTAGGCGGTGCCGGCGGCGCGCAGGCCCGGGTCACGGAGGGCGCCGCGTCGGGTCGGGCCTGGTCGCCCCGGCCTGGTCGGCCAGGTGTAGTCGTTCAGGCGTACCAGTGAGGAATCGATGAAGGCCGACCCAGCAGTTCAGCTCCGCCTGCTCGATCTGCAGGCGCTCGACACCGGTATCGACCGGTCGGTGGCCCGCCGACGCGGTCTGCCGGAGCACGCCGTCATCACCGAGCGCACCGCCGCGCTGACCTCGTTGGACGGTGAGGTCGTCGGGGCGCAGACCGAGCTGAGCGACGTCGCACGTGCCCAGCGCAAGCTGGAGAATGAGATCGACCTCGTGCGGACCCGTTCGGCCCGTGACTCCCAGCGGCTTGATTCCGGCGCCGTCTCGACGCCGCGTGAGCTGGAGAACCTGCAGGCGGAGCTCGCCTCGCTGACCCGCCGTCAGGGCGTGCTCGAGGACGACGCGCTCGAGAAGATGGAGATCGTCGAGGGCTTGGAGAGCCGGCTCTCCGCGTTGTCCCAGCAGCGATCGGCCCTGCAGGCCGAGCTCGACGCGGCGGTGGCCGCGCGGGACAAGGCTTACGCCGAGATCGACGCCGAGGTGGCGCGGCTGCGCCACGACCGCGACGCTCTCGTCCCGGAGCTGCCCGAGGCGCTGGTCGCGCTGTACGAGCGGATCCGGGCGTCCTCCAGCGGCGTGGGCGCCGCGGCCCTGCTGCGCCGCCGCTGCCAGGGTTGTCATCTCGAGCTGTCGGGCGGCGACCTGCGCGCCGTGGCGGCGGCGCCGGCAGATGAGGTGGTGCGCTGCGAGGAGTGCCGGCGCATCCTGGTCCGTACCCCCGAATCGGGGCTGTAGCACCGTCGGCGGGACCGCCCGCCTCGGGGTCAGACGAGGGGAGCATGTAGATGGGCACCGTGCGCAGGCTGGTCATCGAGGCCGACGGCGGGTCGCGGGGCAACCCGGGCCCGGCGGGCTACGGAGCCGTGGTCCGCGACGCCGGCTCGGGGAAGCTGCTGGCCGAGCGCGCGGACTCGATCGGGCGCGCCACGAACAACGTCGCCGAGTACTCCGGGCTGATCGCCGGGCTGCGGGCCGCCGCTGAGATCGCCCCGGACGCCGAGGTGGAGGTCCGGATGGACTCCAAGCTCGTTGTCGAGCAGATGAGCGGCCGGTGGAAGGTCAAGCATCCGGCGATGCGGCCGCTGGTGGTTGAGGCGACGGAACTCGCCGCCCGGTTCCCCGCGGTCCGTTTCCAGTGGGTGCCCCGCGCGTGCAACGCCGACGCCGATCGGCTCGCGAACGAGGCGATGGACGCCGCCGCCGCCGGGCGGGCCTGGGAACCCGCGGTCCCGCAGTCCCCGGACCCGGTCCCGCACCGCGCGCCGACGACAAACCGGCTCTCCGGCTGGATGGCGCCGCCCGCACCGCCGACGACGACCGTGCTGCTGCGTCACGGGCAGACCCCGCTCTCGGTGGAGAAGCGGTTCAGCGGGACGGTCGAGGCGGCCCTGACCGACGTCGGGCTCGGCCAGGCCGCGGCCGTGGCGAACCGGCTGCGCGACGAGCCGTTCGATCTCGTCGTCAGTTCGCCGCTGAAGCGGGCCCGGCAGACCGCCGAGGCCCTCGGCCGCGACTATGTCGTCGTCGATGATCTGCGGGAGACTGACTTCGGCGCCTGGGAGGGGCTGACCTTCGCCGAGGTGCGTGAGAAGTTCCCCGACGAGCTCAATGCCTGGCTCGCCGACCCGCACGTCCCGCCGCCCGGCGGGGAGAGCCTGATCGCCACCGTGGCCCGGGTGGCGCGGGTGCGTGACCGGCTGCTCGCCGAGCAGCCGGGCGGGCGGGTCCTCGTCGTCTCACACGTCACGCCGATCAAGGGGTTGGCCCAGCTGGCGCTGGCGGCGGAACCGGCCGTGCTCTACCGCCTCCACCTGGATCTGGTGTCGATAACGACTATCGACTGGTACTCCGACGGCCCGGCGGTGCTACGCGGGTTCAACGACACCCATCACATGACGGGCCAGACGATCTACGGCGAATAGGGGCAGCTCAGGCGGAGACGCAGGCGCTGCATTCCACCGTTGTGGATCTCCATGGGCGGATCTCGAGGCTCACGGTGGTCTCTTCCGCGGACCGGTCCGATGCGCAGGTCGGTGGTGCGGTCGAGGGGATGGTGTTCGACGCCGACGCCGACGCCGACGCCGACGCCGACGCGATGTCGGTGCGTGAGGTGCTGTCCCCGCAGACCGGCGTGCGGGTATCCGGGGTGGGCGGCCGTGAGCGGCGGACGACGGCGGACGAGCGTGAGGCGTTCATCCAACGGGCCAGGGTGGCGGCCCGCGAGCCGCGCACGGAGGTCCAGGTCCGGGCCGAGGTCGACCGGATGCTGTGGGCGGCCGGATGGGTCGTGCAGGACGTCTCCGCGCTGAACCTGTTCGCCGCCGACGGGGTGGCGGTGCGTGAGGGGCGCACGGTCTCCGGTCCGGCCGACTACTTGCTGTACGTCAACCAGGCGCTGGTCGGTGTGATCGAGGCGAAGCGGGAGGGGACGCCGCTCACCCAGGTAGAGAGCCAGTCCGCCCGATACG
The DNA here is from genome assembly GCF_978021225.1 of Frankia sp. CeTa3Moorea. Taxonomy (NCBI): domain Bacteria; kingdom Bacillati; phylum Actinomycetota; class Actinomycetes; order Frankiales; family Frankiaceae; genus Frankia; species Frankia sp. CeTa3Moorea. The sequence goes on from NZ_CDXDOR010000071.1 coordinate 22,455, forward strand.
CGGAGACGTTGACGAAGGAGCAGCGGATGGCCGCCTGGCGTGCCCCGCTGCCGTTCCGGTACGAGACAACGGCGGTGGAGACCCAGTTCACCAACGACCTCGACCCCGCGCCGAGGGCCCGGCGGGTCTTCTCCTTCCACCAGCCGGCGACACTGGCCCGATGGATGCGGGAGGCCGACGAGGACCCGGCGTACCCGACCCTGCGGGCCAGGCTCGCCGCGATGCCGGCGGCGTTTCCGCTGGCCACCGGGTCGCTGCGGCCGGCGCAGGTCGACGCGGTGACCGGGCTGGAACGTTCGCTCGCCGCCGGCCGGCCGCGGGCGCTGATCCAGATGGCGACCGGTGCGGGAAAGACGTACGCGGCCGTGACCGCGAGCTGCCGGCTGCTGCGCCACGCGCGGGCCCGCCGCGTCCTGTTCCTGGTGGACCGCAACAACCTGGGCCGGCAGGCGCGCACCGAGTTCTCCGGCTACCCGATCCCGGATGACGGCCGCCGGTTCACCGACCTGTACAACGCCGAGATCCTCGCCGGCTCGGGGATGGCCGACTCCTGGCAGGTGGTTATCTCGACGGTCCAGCGGCTGTACGCGGTGCTGTCGGGCCGCAGCGTGCCGGATGCCGACACCGACGACCCGGACCTCGACGACGGCCCGGCGGAGATGGGCGACGAGGACGCCGAGCCGGCCGGAGAGTGTCGACCTCATCATCATCGACGAGTGTCACCGTTCCATCTACGGGAAATGGCGGGCGGTGCTGGAGTACTTCGAGGCCTTCCAGGTCGGGCTCACCGCGACTCCGACGAAGCAGACGCTGGGGTACTGCCAGCGGAACCTGGTAAGCGAGTACACCAACCAGCAGGCGGTGGCGGACAAGGTCAACGTCGACTTCGACGTCTACCGCATCCGCACGAAGCATGGCGAGCGGGGCGACACCATCGAGGCCGGCATCACCGTGCCGCGCCGTGACCGGCGGACCCGGGCGCAGCGGTACGAGGAGCTGGACGACGACTTCAGCTACGGCCCGGACCAGCTCGGCCGATCCGTCATCAGCGAGGGAAACCTCGACCTGGTGCTCACGACGTTCCGGGACAGGCTGTTCACCGAGATCTTCCCGGGCCGCACCGAGGCGCCGAAGACGCTGGTGTTCGCCCGCGACGACAACCACGCTGACGAGATCGTCCGCAGGATCCGGGAGGTCTTCAACCGGGGCAACGACTTCGCCGCGAAGATCACCTGCTCGGTACGGAACACCGAGGAGCTGCTGGCCTCGTTCCGGAACTCGGCGGAGCTCCGCGTCGTCGTCACCGTCGACATGATCTCCACCGGGACGGATGTGCGTCCGCTGGAATGCCTGCTGTTCCTGCGCAACCCGAAGAGCCCGGTCGCCTTCGAGTAGATGAAGGGGCGCGGCGCGCGGACGATCGACCCGACCGAGTTCCAGAGCGTCACCCCGGACGCGCGCACCAAGGACCGGTTCGTACTGGTCGACGCGGTCGGCGTCGTCGACACGAAGCGGGTGGACGCGGCCCCACTGACCCGGCATACCGAACGGCAGATCAGCCTGGAGGCGTTGCTGCGCAAGGCCGGCAGCCTGGAGATCACCACAGCGGAAACGGCGACACTCGCCTCCCGGCTCGCCCGGCTCGCCCGGCTCGCCCGGCTCAACCAGCAGCTCACCGCCGAGGAACGCACCGAGCTGGAGGCCCTCGCGCAGACGCCGCTGACGTCCGTGATTGGCAGCCTGATCCAGGCCGCCGACCCGGACCGGCTGGCCGACGCCGAGGCCGCCGGCCCGGCCGCTATCCGCGAGCTGGTGAAGGCGGCGGTGCGCCCGCTGGCGGCCAATCCCGCCCTACGCGCCCGCATGCTGGAGATCCGCCGCGCCCACGAGATCACCATCGACGAGGTGAACGCGGACGTCCTGCTCTCCGCCGGGGGCGTCGACTGGACCGAGCTGGCGCGCGATCAGGTCACCTCCTGGCGGGCGTTCCTCCGCGAGCACCACGACGAGATCGCTCTGATTGAGGCGTCCTACGAGCACGGCGGCGGGCCGCGGCCGGTGTACGCCCAGGTGATCGAGCTGGCGGCGCGGATCGCCCGACCACCGTACCTGTGGTCGCCGACTACGCTGTGGCGGTCGTACCGGGTGCTGGGGCTGGCGCCGGAGGAGCCGGAGGTAAATTACGGACCATTGGATCTGATCGGGCTGATCCGCTATGAGCTGGGCGTTGACGTCCAGCCGCGACCCCACCGGACCGTCGTCGAGGAGCGGTTCACCGCCTGGCTCACCGCGCAGCGGCACGCCGGCGTCGCGTTCACCCACGACCAGACGTGGTGGCTGGAGAAGATCAAGGAGATCGTGGTGAGTGCGGCGGGCTTCGCTGACGGCGACTTGGACGAGTGGCCGTTCACCCAACGCGGCGGAACGGACGGTTTCCTGGCCGCCTTCGGTAATGACCGCGCCAGCACCGTCCTCGACACCCTCCGCGCCGGCCTCACCGCATGACCGACCTCCCCCCCGGCTGGGAATGGGCCTGTCTGGAAGACTTGCTGGCGGTAGAACCCAGAGCCATCACCGACGGGCCTTTTGGGTCGAACCTGGCTTCGCGCCACTATACTTCGTCGGGTGCCAGAGTGATTCGCCTTCAGAACATTGGTGACGGTGCTTTCAACGACAGCGACAAGGCTTATATAGACCTCGATCATTTCGAGGAGTTGCGTGCGCACGAAGTGCACGCGGGTGACCTCGTTGCTGCCTCGCTGGATGAGGAACTCCCTCGGGCATGTATTGTTCCGGATCTCGGAGTACCAGCTGTCGTGAAGGCCGATTGTATTCGGGTTCGGCCCCACCCTTCCATCGAACCGAGTTGGCTGCTTCATGCCCTGACCTCACCGCAGTCTCGAAGATATTCGGCGTCCAAGATCAGGGGAGTCGGTCGACCTCGTCTTGGCCTCGGGGAGCTGCGACGTGTACCTCTCCCGGTGCCTCCGTTGGTCGAGCAGCGCCGCATTGTCGCAGTCCTCGAAGGGTCGCTTGAGAGAATCAGGCAAGGCGTAGGCGGGTTGGAACGTACGTTATTGCGAATTGATCATCTGCGAAGTTCGTTGCTGTCGGCGGTGTGCTTCGGCAGGGTTGGTCGGTGGGCCGACGCGCCACGTGTCACATTTCTTCATGAGCGAGTGTCGGTAGACGGTGATGTTCCGGGGATTCCACTGGAGTGGCGCTGGTGCCGTCTTGGAGAGATCGCCGACGTGGTGGGTGGGGTGACCAAGGACGGCAAGAAGCAATCCGACCCGGACCTTCCTGAGGTTCCGTACCTGCGTGTGGCGAATGTGCAGCGAGGTTATCTGGATCTTGCGAAGATATCGACGATCCGGGTGCCCGCAGCCAAGGCTCGTGCGCTCACTCTTCAGCCGGGCGATGTTCTTCTGAACGAAGGTGGGGACCGCGATAAGCTCGGACGTGGGTGGGTGTGGGGCGGGCAGATCGACGGGTGTATTCACCAG
>NZ_CDXDOR010000072.1:0-25373 GCF_978021225.1 Frankia sp. CeTa3Moorea
GTCTCCGGGGCGGGCGGGGTCTCGACGGTCTCGCGGGTCTCGACGGTCTCGGCCGTGGCGCGGCCGGCGACGAGCGCCGCCAGCGCGGCCGGCGTCCGTTGGACGAAGACCTCGCGCGGGGTGAGCCCGACGCCTTCGCGGCGGGCCCGGTTGACCAGCTGGATCGCGATGATGCTGTCGCCGCCGAGGGCGAGGAAGTCGTCGTCGGCGCCGACCCGGTCGGCGCCGAGCACGGCAGCGAACACCGCGCACAGCGTCCGCTCCAGGTCGGTGGCGCCCGACCGTCCCGAAGTCGCGGTGGTCAGGCCGGGAGCCGGCAGGGCGGCTCGGTCGAGCTTCCCGTTGCCGGTCAGCGGCAGCGCGTCCAACGCGACGACCGCGGCCGGGACCATGAAGTCGGGCAGCGCGGCGGCGGCCCGGTGCCGCAGCGCCGGCCCGTCGACGCGCCCGCCCGCCCGGGGGACGACGTAGGCGACCAGCCGGCGCCGGCCTGCACCGTCCTCCCCGGCGACGACCACGGCCCGCTCCACCGCCGGATCGGCGGCCAGGACCGCCTCGATCTCGCCCGGCTCGATCCGGAAACCGCGGATCTTGACCTGGTCGTCGGCCCGGCCCAGGTACTCCAGCGAGCCGTCCGGGCCCAGCCGGGCCAGGTCGCCGGTGCGGTACATCCGGTCGCCGCCGTAGGGGTCGGCCACGAACCGGGCTGCGGTCAGGCCGGGGCGGCCCAGGTAGCCCCGCGCGAGCTGGGCGCCGCTGACGTAGATCTCCCCCGGGACGCCCGGCGGGACCGGGGCGAGGTGGCGGTCGAGGAGCCGCGCGCGCAGGCCGCGCAGCGGCTCGCCGATCACGCTCCGGCGGTCGGCGGCGGCGTCGGCCGCGCCGGCCCGGTCCAGCGGCAGGTACGTGACGTGCACCGTGGTCTCGGTGATCCCGTACATGTTGACCAAAGTCGGTGCGCCGTCCGGATGGCGCTCGTACCAGGGGGCCAGTCGGCCGAGCTCGAGCGCCTCGCCACCGAAGATCATCAGACGGAGGCTGAGGTCAGACCGTCCGGCCTCCCGCTCGGCCGCCCGCAGTGCGCCGAAGGCCGACGGCGTCTGGTTGAGGACGGTGACGGACTCCCGCCGCAGCAGGTCGAGGAACTGCTCGGGCGAGCGGGAGACGTCGTGGTCGACCACGACGAGCCGGCCGCCGTGCAGCAGCGGCCCCCACAGCTCCCACACCGAGAAGTCGAACGACACCGAGTGGAACAGCGTCCAGACGTCGGAGGCGTCGAAGCGGAAGAGATCCCGGGTGTCGGCGAACAGGCGCACCACGTTGCGGTGCGGGATCAGCGCGCCCTTCGGGCGGCCGGTTGAGCCGGAGGTGTAGATGACGTAGGCGAGGTTGTCCGGGCGCGCCCGCCCCGCCCCGTCCGGCGGGGTGGCCGGCGCTTCGGCCAGCGCCGCCCCGACCAGCGGGTCGTCCAGCGCGATCAGGGGCACGCCCGCCCGGGCCGGCAGCGCCGCGCGGGTCTCGATGGTGGTCACCGCGCAGACCGGCGCGGCGTCGCGCAGCATGAACGCGATCCGGTCGGCCGGGTAGGCCGGATCGACCGGCAGGTACGCGCCGCCGGCCTTGAGGACGGCCAGCAACGTCACGACCAGGTCGGCCGACCGGGGCAGCGCGACCGCCACGACCGACTCCGGGCCGACACCCCGCCCCGCGAGCAGGCGGGCGAGCCGGTTGGCCCGCGCGTCCAGCTCGGCGTAGGTGAGCTCGGCGTCGCGCCAGCGCAGCGCGACCGCGTCCGGGGTCCGGTAGGCCTGGGCCTCGAACAGCTCGGGCAGGGTGGCGCCGGCGCCCCACCCAGGTGCCGGCGGCGGCGGGAGGAGGGCGGCCCGGCTCCGCTCGGCCGTGGGCAGGGCGGCGACGGCGCCGATCGGCCGGTCGGGGTCGGTGGCGATCTCCTCGAGCAGCGCGAGCATCCGGTCGGCCAGGCCGGCGACGGTCGCGTCGTCGAGGACGCCGCGCTGGTAGCCAAAGGTGAGCCGCAACCGGTCGCCGGGGATCACCCGGATGGTCAGCGCGTAGTGGGTGGCATCGTGGCCGTCGACGGCGGCCAGCCTTGGGCCGCCCGGCGGGATCAGCGTGGCCGCCGCGAACGGGTAGGACTCCAGGACGAGCAGGGTGTCGAAAGCATCCCCCTGGCCGGCCAGCGCCTGGATGTCGGCCAGGCCGAGGTGCTCGTGGGCGAACAGCCGGCCCTGGGCCGCCTGGAGCTCGGCCATCAGCGCGGCGAACGTCCCCCCGGCGGTCACGGTGGCCCGAACCGGGATGGTGGTGACGAACAGGCCGATCATGGCCTCGACCCCGGCCAGCGCCGCCGGCCGGCCGGCGGTCGCCGCCCCGAACACGACGTCGTCGCGGCCGGCTGCCCGGGCCAGCAGGACCGCGTGGGCCGCCCGCAGGACGGTGCTCAGCGTCAGTCCCCGCTCGCGCCCGAGCGTGGTCAGGCGGGCGGCCAGCTCGGGGCTGGCCTCGCGGTCGACGGCGGCCGGGCTCGGGCCCGTCTCGCTCGCCGGCGTAGCGCGGTGGCCGCCGCCGGCGGCCAGTAGGGTCGGCCCCTCGAGGCCGGCCAGCTCGGTCCGCCAGGCCGCGCGGGCGGCGTCCCGATCCTGGGCCCGCAGCCAGCGCAGGTAGTCCGAGTACGGGCGGACGGCGGGCGGCCGGGGCGGCGGGGCGGCATCGGCATCGGCATCGGCATCGGCATCGGCGGCCAGCGTGAACAGCTCCCGCAGCACCAGCGGCAGCGACCAGCCGTCCAGGATGACGTGGTGGGCGCAGACCGCCAGCCGGGCGCTGTCCGCTCCGGTGCGGACCCACAGGAACCGGATGAGCGGCGGCGTGGTCAGATCGAAGCGCGCCGCTCGGTCGGCCACGACCAGCCGCTCGGCCTCGGCCAACCGCTCGGCGGCCGGCCAGCTGGAGAGGTCGACGATCGTCCACTCCGGTTCGGCCCGGTCCAGGATGGCCTGGGCCGGGGCGGCGCCGTCGGCCAGGACGGCGGCGCGCAGGAGATCGTGCCGGGCGACGAGCTCCCGCGACGCCACGCGCAGGCGTTCGGGGTCGAGGTCGTCGGCGTCGCCGCGCAGGTCGAGGACGAACTGGATGACGTAGACGTCCGGCGTGTCGTCCCCGTCGACGAGGCGGTGGAACAGCATCCCCGCCTGCGACGGCGACAGCGGCCAGACCTCGGTCAGGCCGGGCAGCCGCTCCCGCCAGCGGGCCAGGTCCGCCGGGTCGACCGGGGCCAAGCCCACGGGCGCCAAGCCCACGGGCGTCTGGTCTGAAGGCGTCTGGTCTGAAGGCGCCTGGTTCGCAGGGGCCGAGGCGTCCGCCGCTGCGGCCAGGCCGGCGACGGTCGGCGCGGCGAACACGTCGGCCAGCTCGACCGTCACGCCGGCGGCAGCCGCCCGGGTGACCACGGCGAAAGCCAGGATGCTGTCGCCGCCCCGCTGGAAGAACGAGTCGTCGACGCCGACGTCGGGCTGGCCGAGCACGGCCGCGAAGACGTCCCGCAGGACCGCCTCGGTCCGGGTGGCCGGAGCCCGAGCAGGCAGAGCCCGGCCGGACCGGGCCGCCGCCCGGAAATCGGGCGCGGGCAGCGCGCGGCGATCCAGCTTCCCGCCGGGGGTGGTGGGCAGCGCGGGCAGCACTACGAAGGCCGCCGGCACCATGTAGTCGGGCAGCGCCGCCGCCACGTGGGCGCGCAGCGCCGCCGCGAGCGCCCCGCTGCCCGCTTCGTCCGCTGCCGCCCCGGCTGGGATGACGTAGGCGACCAGCGCCCGGCCGGCCGGCCCGTCCTCGCGGACGACCACGGCGCAGCGGGCGACCGCCGGGTGGCGGTCGAGCACCGCCTCGATCTCACCCGGCTCGACCCGGAAGCCGCGGACCTTGACCTGATCGTCCGAGCGGCCGGCCAGGACCAGCTCGCCGCTGGCCGTCCACCGGGCGAGGTCGCCGGTCCGGTACATCCGCTCGCCGGTCCCGAACGGGCTGGCGACGTAACGGGACGCACCCAGCGCCGGCCGAGCCAGGTAGCCGTGGGCGACGCCCGCGCCGGCAAGGTACAGCTCGCCGACGACGCCCGGCGGTACCGGCATGAGAGCGCCGTCCAGCACGTAGGCCCGGGTGTTGCGCAGTGGGCGGCCGACCGTCGGCCGCCCACGGTCGGCGCTTCGCACCGGGCCGGTCGTCGCCCAGACCGTCGTCTCGGTCGGCCCGTACAGATTGGTCAGGCTCTCCGCGCGGGCGGTGAGCTCGCGGGCGAGGTCGGCCGGCAGCGGTTCGCCGCCGCACAGGACCCGCACCCGCGGGTAGGGCCCAGCAGCCGCGTCAAGGATGGATCGCCAGCGCGATGGGGTCGCCTGGGCCAGCGTCACCGCGCCCGCGGTCAGCAGCCGGGCCAGCTCCGAGGGGTCGCGGGCCGCCCCGCCCTCGACGAGATGGATCGAGGCGCCGACGGTCAGCGGGGCGAGCAGTTCGACCGTGCTCGGGTCGAAGCCCAGCGTGGTCGCGGCCAGGACCCGGTCGGCTGGCCCGATACCCACGGTCTCGGCGAACGACGACAGGAAGTTCGCCAGGGACCGGTAGCCGACCAGGACGCCCTTCGGCCGGCCGGTCGAACCCGACGTGTAGATCACGTAGACCGGGCTGTCCGCGTCGACGGCGGGCGGCCACGATCCAGCGGCCGGCACCGCCGCGGCGCCGGGCTCGGCGTCGGCCTCGGGATCGGCCTCGTCGATCAGGACGAGCCGCGTCCCGGGCGCGGCCCGCAGCCGCGCGGCGAGCGCTCCCGTGGTGACCAGCACCGACGGGGCCGCGTCCTCGATCATGAACGCGATCCGGTCCGCCGGGTAGTCGGGGTCGATCGGGAGGTAGGCGGCGCCGGCCCGGGCGGCGCCGGCGAGCGCGACGACCAGGTCGACCGAGCGGGGCAGCGCGATCCCGACAATGGAACCGGGCCGGGCGCCGCGCCTGGCCAGCCGGCGCCCGAAGGCGTCGGCCGCCGCCGCGAGCTCACCGTAGGTCAGGGTCCGCTCGGCGGTGACCAGCGCCGTCCGGTCGGGGCTGGCCGCGGCCTGGGCGGCGAACAGCGCCACCCACGGCTCGGTCGGGCTGGGCCCGGCGGTGTCGTTCCAGTCGACCAGCACCCGGTCACGCTCGGCCGAGCCGAGCAGGTCGATCGGGCCGATCGCCGTGCCGGGCTCGGCCAGCGCCCGGGCCAGCAGCCGCTCCAGCCGCGGGCCCACCGAGCCGGCGAACGCCGCCGACACCGAGCCCGGCTGGTAGGTCGTCTCCAGCTCGAGCGGGCCAAAGCCGCCGTCCCCGCCGAACTCGGCCACCACCATCAGCGGGAACTGGGCGGTGCCGTTGGGCAGCGGGCGGCGCTCGCCGCGCAGGTCCCGGCCGTTCTGGTCAGTGCGGTGGAGGGCGGCAGCGGCCGGTGAGCGGACGGCGAACATCGTGCTGAACAGGCTGGACACGCCGTCGGAGCGGTCCGGGTTGAGTTCGCGCGCGACGTCGGCCAGGTCGACGTCGGCGTGCGCGAGGGCGCCCCGGCACACCTCGCGGGTCCGGGCGACCAGCTCGGTGAACGTGTCGGCCGGGCCGACGGTGAGCCGGAGGCAGATGGTGTTGCCGAAGTAGCCGATGACGCCGTCGGTCCCGGCGCCGTCCCGGTTGACGACGGGCGAGCCGACGGTGATGTCGGTGGCCCCAGTGGCCCGGTGGATCAGGGCCGCGTAGGCGGCGAGCAGCACCACGAACGGCGTCGCGCCGTGCCGGGCGGCGAACGCCCGCACCTGGCCGGCCAGCTCGGCCGGGGCGTGATGGACGACCTGCCGGCCCGCGTCGCGCCGACGGCCGGCCGGCGGGTCGGCCGGCTGCGGCTGGCCCGGCTGCGGCTGGCCCGGCTGCGGCTGGCCCGGCTGCGGGTCATCTGGGCTCGGCTCAGGCAGGCGTACCGGATCGGCCAGCGGGAGCAGCCGTTCCCGCCAGTAGGCCAGCCCGGCCGGGCGGGCAGCCGGCTCGGCGGCCGGCCCCGCCGCGTCGATGAACGAGACGGTGGCGGGCGGGCCGTCGCCGTCCCAGCGGTCGTAGGCGGCCAGCAGGTCACCGAAGAAGACGTCCCAGGACACGTCGTCCCAGGCGATGTGGTGGGCGGCTACCGCGAGCAGGTGCCGGAGCGGGCCGTGGCGCAGCACGGTGACCCGCAGCGGCGATTCGGCGGTGAGGTCGAACGGGCGCCGGGCCGCGCGCAGCGCGATCTCCCGTGCGCGCTCCTCCCGCTCCTCGGCGGGCACGGTCGTCAGGTCCACGCTGAGCCACGCCGGTTCGATGTCGTCCCGGAGCACCTGCTCGAGCTGCCCGTCCGGGGTGACCCGGTAGGTCGTGCGGAGGATCTCGTGCCGGCGGGCGACGGAGAGCAGCGCCCGGCGCAGCGCATCGACGTCGAGCGGGCCGGTCAGCTCGAACCCGGCTGAGATCGTGTAGGCGGCGCTGCCCGGGTCGAGCCGCGACAGGAACCACATCCGGCGCTGTCCCGGGCTGGCCGGGTAGCCCCGGCCGGGCTCCCGTCGCGGCCGGGGGCCGGCGCCGCTGGCTGGCTCGCGCGTCAGTCGCTCGGCCGCCAACCGGCGGCGGAGCAGCTCGCGCTTGCGCTGCGCGGAGTCGGGACTCGCCACGATGCACGTCCTTCCAGTGGTGCGGCTTCCAGCGGTGCGGCTTCCAGCGGTGCGGCTTCCGATACGGCCCAGGGGGAGGCGGGCGTGGCTGAGGGCCCGCGCCCGCGCCGTCGCCCGGCGGCGCTAACCGAGACGGCGGCGCAGCTCCCGCTTGTCAATCTTGCCGACGGGGGTGAGCGGTAATGTGTCGACGATCGTGAGCAGGTCGGGGAGCATGAAGCGGGCCAGCCCGCGCTCGCGCAGGTACGCCTTGACCGCCTTGAGGGTCAGCGTCGCCCCGGGCCTCGGGACGACCACCGCGCGGACGCTCTCGCCGACCTGCTCGTCCGCCGCTGCGATGACGGCGGCCTGGGCGATCGACGGGTGGGCGAGCAGGTGCTCCTCGAGCTCGGCGGCGGAGACGTTCTCGCCGCCCCGGTTGATGACGTCCTTGAGCCGTCCCTCGACGACCAGGTTGCCGCTGGCCGTCAGCCGGACGAGGTCGCCGGTGCGGTAGAAGCCGTCGGGGCTGAACGCGGTCGCGTTGTGCTCGACGGCCCGGTAGTAGCCGCGCACGGTGTAGGGGCCGCGGGTCCACAGCTCGCCGATCTCGCCGGGCGCCACGTCGGCGCCGTCGCGGTCGACGATCCGGATCTCATCGGCGGGCGCGAGCGGGCGGCCCTGGGTGGTGAAGGCGAGCTCGTCGTCCTCGTCCGGGCGGGTGTAGTTCAGCAGCCCCTCGGCCATGCCGAAGACCTGCTGAACGCGCGGGCCGAGGACCGTCGGGATGCGCCGGGCCAGCTCGGCGTCCAGGCGGGCGCCCCCGACCTGGAGCAGACGCAGGCTGGCGGTGTCCGGCCCCTCCCATCCGGCGGCGTCGACCCAGATCCGGGCCAGGGCCGGGACGAGGGCGGTCACCGTGACCCGGTCCCGGGCGATGAGCTCGAAGACGATCTCGGGGCTGGGGGATGGCGCCAGGACCACCGTCGCGCCGACGCCGAGCGCTCCCAGGATGCCCGGGCAGGCCAGCGGGAAGTTGTGCGCGGCGGGCAGCGCGACCATGTAGACGTCGTCGCTGGTCAGCCCGCACAGCCGGGCGCTGGCCTCCGCGTTGTACGCGTAGTCCCAGTGGGTGCGCGGGATGAGCTTGGGCTTGCCGGTCGTGCCGCCCGAGATGAGCAGCACCGCGACGCCGGCCGGCTCGGGCACCGGTGGTGGCGCGGCCTGCCCGCCGGCCGTAGCAGCGGCCCCGGCCGCCGCTACGGCGTCGAGGCCGGTGAACGGACCGGCCTCACCGGCCACCAGCACATGACCCACCGACGGGACCGCGGCGACGATCTCCTGGGCCAGCGCCCGGTGATCGAAACCCTCGTGCGTGTCCGGGATGGCGTAGGCCACGGCGCCGGACAGCCGGGCCAGGTGCTCGATCTCGACCCGGCGGTGCGCGGGCAGCACGAGCACCGGGATCGAGCCCAGCCGGAGCAGCGCGAACAGCAGCGTCACGAACTCGGCGCGGTTGGGCAGCTGGACCAGGACGCGGTCGCCGGGGGCGAGGCCGAGCCGGGCGAGGCCGGCGGCCAGGTCATCGGCGGCCCGGTCGAGGTCGGCGTAGGAGAGCCGGACCGGCCGGGCCGGCGGACCGGCCACGACGGCGGTGGCCGAGCCGGACCGGCAGGCCCAGGCCCGGAGACGATCGCCGAGCGGGGCGCCCCGCCAGTAGCCCTCGTCCACGTAGCGGCGGGCGAACTCGTCCGGCCAGCGGACCCAGTCGTCCGCCGCGCCCGGCTCGGCTGGCGGACCGGTGACCGGCGGGGCGCTCACCGTTCGGTCCCGGCGGCGGCGGTCGCGCCGGAGGGATCGGCCGGGCCGAGCAGCCGCTCCTCGATCTCGTCGTCGGAGAGGCCGGCGATCTCCCAGGCGATCGCCGCGACGCGGTCGAGCCGCCCGGGCGTGGGCTCGGCCGCGCGCAGGTCCCGCGCGAGCGCGGCGACCGTCGGCGCGCCGAACAGCATTCGGACCGACACGTCGCCGGTGTCGAGCTCGTCGCGCAGCCGGGCCACCACGGCGGTGGCGAGCACGGAGTCGCCACCGAGGGCGAAGAACTCCTCGGTGACCCCGAACTCGTCGAGGCCCAGCGCCTCCCGCCAGACCGAGAGGATTACCCATTCCAGGTCGGATCCTGGCGGGGCCGCGGCCGGCCGCGTTCCGTCGAGATCGCGTTCGAGGATGGCGCCGACCGCCTTACGGTCGATCTTCCCGTTGGCGCTCAGCGGGAGTTCGGCCACCGCGACGACCCGGTCGGGCACCATGTGCGGCGGCAGGACGGCCCGCAGGCCGGCCCGGACCGCCGCCGGGTCAACCGGGTCGGCCGGGTCGGCCGGGCCCTCCCCCGCGTCCGGAACGACGACGGCCCCGAGCGCGCTCGGACGCCCGTCCGCGCCGCCGGTCAGCACGGCCACCCCGGCCCGGACGCCGGGCAGCGAGGCGAGCGCCGCCTCGATCTCCCCCAGCTCCACCCGGAAGCCTCTGATCTTGATCTGGTGGTCGCGGCGGCCCAGGAACTCGACGGTGCCGTCCGGGAGGTAGCGGGCGAGGTCGCCGGTGCGGTACCAGCGCTCGCCGCCGTGGGTGACGAACCGGTCGGCCGTGCGTTCCGGGTCACCCCGGTAGCCGCGGGCGACGCCGGCCCCGCCGATCCACAGCTCGCCGGCGACGTGGTCGGGGCAGTCGCGGCCCAGGGCGTCGACCACGCGCAGCCGGACGTTGCGCAGCGGGGTGCCGTAGGGCACCGAGCGCCATTCGGGCGGCACCGGCCCACCCCCGACGACCTCGCACACGGTGGAGTGGATGGCGGTCTCGGTCGTGCCGCCGAGCCCGAGGAACCGGCAGCCGGGGACGGCCGCCTCGAGCCGGCCGGGCAGGTCGACGCCGACCCGGTCACCGCCCAGGAGCACCGCGCGCAGGCTGGCGCCCAGCGGCACCCCGGTGGCCAGGACCAGGTCCAGCACGGCCGGCACGCAGTTGAGGATCGTGACGCTGTGGGCCGTGATGAGCTCGGCCCAGCGGGCGGCCTCGCGGCGGGACTCCTCGTCCACGATCACCACCGCGCCGCCGGATGACAGCGGGGCGAAGATGTCGAAGACCGACAGGTCGAAGTCGAGGGCCGAGACGGCCAGCGTCCGGTCGCCCGGGCCGAGGCCGAGCCGGTCGACCAGGTCGTCGATGGTGTTCATCGCGGCCCGGTGGCCGACCTCGACTCCCTTCGGCTGACCGGTCGAGCCCGAGGTGAACAGAACGTAGGCCGGTTCGTCCAAGCGGGCGGGATCGTCGGCCGCGCTCAACGTGAGTGTGCCGGGCGGGGCGGACGGGCCGGCGGCGAGCGCGTCGTCGAGGGTGAGCGGGGACACCCCGGCCGGCCAGTCCGGCCCGGGAGGCGCTGCGGATGACGCCGCGGACGGCGTGGTGATGACCGTGCGGAAGCCGGCGGTGGCGACGATCCGCGCGACCCGGGCCGGCGGCTGGTCCACGCCGACCGGCACGTAGGCCGCCCCGGCCGCCAGCACGCCGAGGACGGCGACGACCTGGTCCGGTCCCTTCGGCAAGCTGACGCCGACCAGGTCCCCCGGCCGCACGCCCCGGGCGGCGAGGGCGCCGGCCACCGCCGTCGCCCGGGCGGCCAGCTCGCCGTAGGACAGCGACCGGCGCACCGGCGACTCGCCGCCGCCGGCCGCTGAGTCCCACAGCAGCGCGAGCGCGTCCGGGCGCCGCGCGGCCGCCGCGAAGAACTCCTCGTGGAGCAGGCGGGTGGACGCCGGTCCCTCGACCGCGTTGACCCGGCGTCGCACCGTCCGGGTGGACTCGCCGAGGAGGCCGTCGACGGGCTGGTCCCAGGCCGTGCCGTCCGTGGCTGGCGCCGGGCCGGGGCCGGCCGGGCTGGGGTCGGCCAGACCCCGCACGAGCCGTTCGAACGCGGTGAACATCGCGTCGACGACGCCGGGAGCGAACGTGTCCTCACGGACGTCCCAGTTGACCAGCAGGCCCCCGTCAAGCTCGGTGACCTGGGCGTCAAGCAGGACCTGCGGGCCCTGCGAAATGATCCACACCGGCTGGCCGAACTCCCGGCGCACCGAAGCATCGAACAGCTCGCCGAGGCCGAGCGCGCTGGTGAACACGACCGGCGCGAGCACCGGTTCGCCCCGGTGGCGGCCCAGGTCGCGGAGCACCTCGACGCCGGAGTAGTCGGCGTGGGCAGCGTCAGCGTGCAGCCGGGTCTGGATCCGGCGGGCCCGCTCGACGAACGGAATGCGGTCGGTCAGGTCGATCTCCAGCAGAACCGAGCTGGTGAAGTCGCCGACGATCCGGTTGACGTCGGGGTGGAGCTGCTCGCGGTCGAACAGCGGAACGTTGAGGAGGAAGCGCGACTGCGCGCTCCAGCCGCCGAGCACTTCGGCGAACGCGGTCGCGACGGCCACGGCCGGGGTGATGCCGTGCCGGTGGGCCGCCCGGCCGAGGGCCTCGCGGGCGGGTGGCGGCAGCTGGAAGTGACGCCGGGAAACCCGGGGCGGTCCGCCGGGCTCGCCGGGGGCGCCGAGGCTCGCTACCAGCGGGAGCTGGGGCGCCCCGGGCACGCCGGGCAGGCGGTCGAGCCAGGCGCGCCGGGCCCGCTCGGCCGCCGCGCGCGGGAGAGCGTCGCGTTCCGCCCGGTAGCGGCGGTAGCTGTAAGCCGGCGCGGGCGCGACCTCGTCCGGGCACCCGTACTCCTCGGCCAGGTCGGCCAGCAGCACGCGGTAGCTGACCGCGTCGGCCGCGACCATGTCGACGTCGAGGTGGAAGCGGGTCGTGCCGTCGGGCCGCAGGCTCAGCGCGGTCGAGAAGACCTCGCCCCGTTCGATGTCGAGCATCTGGTGGGATAACTGGTCGCGGACGGCGGCCAGCCGGGTGGCGGCGGCGTCCTCGTCCAGGTCGCGCAGGTCCTGGACGATCAGGCCGCGCCAGCCGGGCGCCGGTTCGACGACCTGGCCGCCGTTGTCGGTGATCCGGGTCCGCAGCGCCTCGTGCCGCTCGATGAGCCGCTCGATCGCGGCGGCCAGCCGGGCCGGATCGAGGGCGTTCCCATCGAACTCGGTGTAGAGGTGCGCGGCGACGCCGCCGTAGGGCTGCCCGTCGCCGCGCCCGATCCAGTAGGCGTGCTGCATGAGCGCCAACGGGAACTCGGCGCCGTCGGCCTCGGCCGGCGCGACGGCCACCGGTGCGGGCGGGGCCGGCTCGCTCGCGGGTTCCTCGCTCCCGGGCTGGAGCATGACGGCGGGCTGCCTTCCGGCCAGCAGCTTGAACCAGCCGTCCAGGGTCGGGGCCTCGGCCAGCTCCGCGAAGTTGACCTTGATGCCGGCCCGCCGCCAGCCCCCGATCGCCCGGATCAGCGCGATCGACTCGAGGCCCCGCTCGAAGAGGTTGTCGTCGTCCCCGAGCTCGGCCGGATCCTCCCCGAGCAGCTCGGCGACGGTGCGCCGGAGCCTTTCGAGATCGCCGAGCGCTTCCAGATCGTCGACCGCCGCCGGGACCGGGCGGGCCGGCTGGGCCGGCACGGCCGGCACGAGGAAGCGGCTGACGCTGCGTAGCTTCTCGCGCGTCTCCTCCAGCTCCCGTTCCGGGCGCGACGCCCCGACGACGCCGGCCCCGGCTCGCAGCCAGGTCCGGCCGTCGTGCTGGAACGCCGTCCGCAGGACGAGGGCGGCGTCGAGGGCGCCGTCCGAGGTCGCGCTGATCACGGCGCCGCTATAGAGGCCACGCGGCGACGGCTCGTAGCGCCGGATCGCCGCGCAGGCGGCGTCCTTCGGCGCGCCGGTCGCCGTGATGGACGGGAAGACGGCGGCCAGCGCGTCCCAACCGTCCCAGCCGGCGGCGAGTCGGCCGCTGACCCGCGAGGCCAGGTGCTGCACGCTGCCCCGCTCGAGGACGGTCATGAACTCGTCCACGACCAGCGTGCCCGGCGCGCACAGCGGCCGGAGCTCGTCCTGGGCCGCCTGGACGGACACGGCGTGCTCGTAGATCTCCTTCGGGTCGCGTAGCAGCGCCTCCCGCCGGGCCCGGTCTCCGTCCCCGCCGTCGAACGCGGCCGTGCCGGCCAGCGGTTGGGTGGAGACCCGGCCGTCGGCGTCGACCTCGACCACGGTCTCCGGGCTGAACCCGATCGCGCGCAGGCCGTCCAGATCGAGCAGGAAGGAACGGGCCGGCGTGTTGCCGCGCCGCCCCCGCTCGTAGGTCGCGACCAGGTCGATCTCGCCGTCGACGGGGACGACCCGAGAGAGGATCACCTTGCGCAGCCGGCCGGCCTGGATGTCCTCGACGGCCCGCGCGACCATCCGCCGGTAGTCGTCGGCGCCGTGGTCGAGGTTGGCCAGCGGCCGGGGTTCGCCCGGCTCGTCGGCGGCCGCACCGCCGAGGGTCTCGGCGAGTGCGTCCAGATCAGCTTCCTCGGCCGCGCGCAGCAGCGCGCCGGTCGCCGACAGCCGCGCCTCGCGGGCCGGGATGACCAGGTGGATGAGCGGGTCGGGGATGACCGGCCCGGGCAGCCCGAGCGCCCGGGGACCGAGCTCGAAGCCGGCCCAGCCGCACGCCCGCCAGCCGGTGACCGGGAGCGCCGCCAGGACGCGGGCCAGGGTGCGCAGCGGAGCGCCGTCGACTAACTCGACCCGCCAGTCCCCGCCCGCGCGGTAGCGGATCTCGTCCCAGTACACGACGGCCTCGGCCAGGGCGCCCGAACCACAGTGCCACTCGCCGTCCCGCTCGTAGACGGTGACCGGCGCCGCGGCATGGCGGGCGAACCGCGCCGCCGCCGCCAGCGGATCACCGGCGAGCGGCACCGTCCGTTCGCGGTAGATCATCGGCGCCGTCATCGGGACGCGCCGGGGCCGGCGCCGGCGCCGCTGCCCTGCGTAGCCGGGGCGCCCGTCTCCCGGCGGTCGGCGGGCGGGCGATCGGCGCCCATCCGGGCAATCAGGCTGGCCGGGCGCAGATCCGTCCAGTTGGCCTCGACGTACTCCAGGCAGGACGACCTGCTCGCGGCTCCGTGCACCGTCGTCCAACCGGCCGGCACGGGCGCGAATGTCGGCCACAGCGAGTGCTGGCCCTCGACATTGACCAGGACGTAGAAGCTGCCCTTTTCGTCATCGAACGGGTTGGTCGACATGAGGTGCCGTCTCCTTGGATCTCAGTCCGCGACTTAGGCTCTCTTTACTTTAAGTTAGGTTTACCTAAGACAGCCACGTTTGTCTACCCCCGTCAGCCGCCGAAATTCCCTCATTTTTCCGGCATCCGGCGGCAGGATCAGTTCAGACGGCCGGCCTCGACGCGGACGATCCGCGGCAGGCGTTCGATGGTGGTCGGCCGGTGCGCGATGACGATCAATGTGCGACCCGCGCGGAGCCGGCGGAGCCGCTCGACGGCGGTCTCCAAGCGGCGCGCGACATCGGGGTCGAGGTCGGCGGTCGCCTCGTCGAGCAGCAGCACCGGTGGGTCGACCAGCGCGGCCCGCAGCAGCCCGACGATCTGCCGCTCGCCGGCGGACAGCCGTTCCCCCCGGGCGCCCAGCCCGGCGTCCAGCCCGCCCGGTCGCCGGTCGACCCACTCGGCCAAGCCGAGCAGGTCGACCGCCCGCTCCATCGCCGCCCGGTCCGGCGCGCCCGGCGTGAGCGCCAGGTTCTCGGCCAGGGTGCCGGTGATGATGTGCACCTGCTGCGGGATGAGGACTATGCGCGCCCGGACCTGCTCCGGCGGGGCGAACCGCAGGTCGACCCCGCCGTAGCGCACCGTCCCCGCGTCCGGTTCGTAGAGCCCGGTGAGCAGCTTGGCCAGCGTCGTCTTGCCGGACCCGGTGACGCCGACCATGCCGGCCCGGTCGCCAGCCGGGAAAGTGACCGAGACGTCGCGCAGCACGTCCTTACCGTCGGCGTAGCCGAAGCGGAGGCCGTCTGCGACCAGGTCGCCCTGAACTGGCAGGTCGTACCGCGCCGGCGACGCGGCCCGCGCCGACGGGACGGCGAGGGCGGCCAGCTCGGCCGGCGGCAGCGCCTCGAGCAGGTCCGTCAGGCGGGCCAGGCCCACCCGGGCCAGCTGGGCCTGGCCGGCCAGCCCGGACAGGGTGAGCATGCTCTCGAACAGGTTGCGGGTCGCGATCACGAACACGACGACCGTGCCGACGCTCAGGTGCCCCGCCCGGACCAGCCAGACGCTCAGCAGCAGCAGCGCGGCTGTGGCCAGGCCCTCGATCATCCCGAACAGCTCCAGGCGGTTCTGGACGGCGATGGTCCGGTCGGCCCCGACCAGCAGCTCGTCGTTGTCCGCCCGGAAGCGCCGCACCCACTCCTCGGGCCGCCCGGGCGCGACGAGCGCCTCGTGCGCGTTGAGCGACTCGGTGAAGGTCGCGGTCATCGTGGCGTCCGCCGCGGCCTGCCGGCCGAACGTCTCGGGCGCGGCCCGGTTGAACCAGACCACCACGGCGACCGCCATCGGCACGAACAGCGCGACGAGCAGCAGCGCGAGCAGCCATGAGTAGATCAGCAGCAACACCGTGGTCAGGGCAACGGTGAGGGCGACCCCGAGCAGGTTGGGCAGCTGGTCACGCAGGAACAGGGTCAGGTCGGCGATCTCGCCGGTCGACCGGCGCAGCAGGTCGCCGGTGCGGTGGGCCTCGATGAACCGCAAGGGCGCGCGGGCGAGGCGTTCGACGACGAGATCGCGCAGCCCGCGGATCGCCCGCTCCCCGGCCGACGAGAGCAGGATCTCCGACCAGCGCAGCAGGAGCATCCGGGCCAGGACGAGCCCGACCATCAGTGCCACCGCCCACCACAGGCGGCCCTGATCGCCGGCGGTCACCGCGTCGACCCCCCAGCCGATCGCCGGGGCGATGCCGACCACCGCCGCCGTGCTGGCCACGCTGGCCAGCAGCGCGACGGCCAGGATCGCCCGGTGCGGGCGCAGGTAGGGCCAGAAGCGCCGGAAGACGCCTGCGGTGGGCGCCTCCTCGGCCAGCACACGGACCTCAGCCATCCCCGCCTCCCACCCGGACGATCTCCTCGCCGCTCGCATCGCCGCTCGCATCGCCGCTCGCATCGCCGGCCGCATCGCCGGCCGCATCGCCGGCCGGCGCGGTCTCGGCCGCCTGCCGCGCGCCCCCGATCGGCCCGGCGCCCGCCGCCGGCACGCCGTCCGGCCCGAGCCGGAGCACGCGGTCGGCGGCGGCCAGGACGGAGGGGCGGTGGGAGATCACCACGAGGGCGGCCTGCGGCGACCACGCGCGCAGCCCCCGCAGGATCGTCGCCTCGGTCGCGGCGTCGACAGCCGCGGTCACGTCGTCGAGGATGAGCACGTCCGGCCGGCCGATCAGCCCGCGGGCCAGGGCCAGCCGCTGGGCCTGGCCGCCGGAGACGGTCGCCCCGCGTTCTCCGAGCTCGGTGTCGTAGCCGTCGGGCAGGCTCAGCACGAAGTCGTCGACGGCGGCGACCGCGCAGGCCGCCCGCAGCTCGTCCAGCTCGACCTCGCGGCCGACCCGGAGGTTGTCCGCCACCGTGCCGGCCAGGATCAGGGGCCGTTGGGGAACCAGGCCGATCCGGCGGGCCAGCTCGAGGCGGGAGACCCGCCGCAGGTCGACGCCGCCCAGGCTGACCGAGCCGGTCGCCGGGTCCTCCAGCCGGCAGAGCAGGCGGGCGAGCGTGGTCTTGCCGCCGCCGGTCGGTCCGGTCACGGTGACGAACTCGCCCGGACCGACGCGCAGGTCGACCGGTCCGAGCACCCGCCGGCCGTCGCGCCGGGCGGTCAGCCCGGCGGCGAGCAGGGCCCCGCCTGGCGGCGGGGTCTCGGCGTCGGCCGGGTCGTCGTCAGTGACCGGGGTCTCGAGGATCTCGGCGATGCGCCCGGCCGCGACCCGGGCCTGGCCCCGTGCCGAGAGCAGGTCGACCGCGATCGTGACCGCCAGCGTCAGGGTGGTCATCCAGGAGGTGAAGGCGACCAGGCCGCCGACGGTGAGGCCGCCGCGCAGCGCCACCGTCCCCCCGATGGCCAGGCCGGCCGCGATCGCCAGCCGGGGGACGGCCGGCGGGACGGCGGTCCAGGACGCCGAGATGCGCGCGGCGGTCATGGTGTGGTCGGTGAGGACCGCGCTGCGGTCGTGGTGGCGACGGACAAGAGCCGCCTCACCGCCGAGGCCGCGCACCGCGGCGCTGGCCGAGAGCAGGTCCTCCACCGCGTCGGCGCGGGCGGCGAACGCCTCGGAGAGCTTCTCGTTCGCCGCGTCGAAGCGGCCGGGGAAGTAGGCGTTGGCCAACGCGGCCAGCGGGATCGTCACCACCCCGACGATCAGCAGTGGCCAGTCGAGCAAGGCGAAGGCGGGCAGGACCACCACGATGGTCACGACGATCCGGACCCAGATGGCGAGGCTCTGCACCCACAGCCGGATCAGGTCGACGTCACGGGTGACCCGGGTGGCCAGGTCACCGTGCCCGTAGCGGGCCATGGCGGGGCGGTCGAAGGCGGCCACCCGCTCGACCAGCGCGGCCCGCAGCGCGTGCGCGACGCGGTTCGCGGCCCGGCCCGACCACCACAGGCCGCCAGCACCGCCGAGCATGAACACCACGGCGACGACCGCCGTCGGGACGGCCCAGGTCAGCGTGCCGTGGACCGATCGCGGGGTGATGCCCTGGTCGAGCGCGCGCTGAATGCACCAGGGGAGGGCGAGCATCGCCGTCTGCTGGACCACCGTGGCCGCGCCGCCGAGGGCGAGTTGCCCCCGCCGCGCCGACAGCTGCGTCCTGAGCAGTCGCTTACCCGTCGCGCCGTCCAACCCAGCACCGTCCTGACCGGTTCGTGCCCGCGTCGTCCGACGACCGTCCGGCGTACCGGCGTCCGGCACCGGCGTCCGGCACCGGCGTCCGATGTCGGGCCGGCGGGATCGGGAGCCCGTGCCCGCCTGGTCGAAGACAGCGGGCAGCGGCTACCTGCCCGATAAAGTCAGGTATAGCTAACCTAAGTAACCTAGCCCCGTCAACCCATCTGGACGGGCCGGCTCGGTTCCGTGAGCGGGTCGGCCGTTCCGCCGGACGCGGGCGCCGGGACAGCGACCGCGGGGCTCTGGGCCGGGCTCTGGGCCGGGCGCGCCGCCGGGCCGGCGCCGCGGCGCAGCGGGATCACCAGCGGCGTCCCCGACTCCGGATCGGTGATAATCCGGCAGGCCAGGCCGAAGACGTCCGCGACGAGCGCGGCGGTGACGATCTCGGCCGGCGGCCCCTGGGCGACGATCCGCCCGTCCCGCATCGCCACCAGGTGGTCGGCGTACCGGCTGGCCTGGTTGAGGTCGTGCAGCACCGCCACCAGCGTGTGGTCGCCGCCGGCGAGCAGCTCGGCGCACAGGTCCAGCACCTCGACCTGATGGGCGATGTCGAGGAACGTCGTCGGCTCGTCCAACAGCAGGATCGGCGTCCGCTGGGCCAGGACCATCGCCAGCCACACCCGCTGGCGCTGGCCGCCGGACAGCTCGTCGACCAGGCGGTCGGCCAGGTCGGCGACGGCGGTCCGGGCCATCATCTCGGCCACGACCCGCTCGTCCTCCCGCGACCGCTGGCGCAGCAGCCGCTGGTGCGGGTAGCGGCCGCGGGCGACCAGATCGGCCACGGTGATGCCGGCCGGCGCGGTCGCGGACTGGGCCAGCAGGCCGAGCCGGCGCGCGACCTCCTTCGTCGAGTACGACGAGATCAGCGCGCCGTCGAGGTGCACCGCGCCCGCCTTCGGCCGCAGCAGGCGGACCAGCGCGCGCAGCAGCGTCGACTTGCCGCAGGCGTTCGGTCCGACGATGACGGTGAACGCCCCGTCCGGGATGTCGATCCCCAGCTCGCGGGCCACCACCCGGTGGTCGTAGGCCAAGGTGAGGCCGCGCGCGCTCAGCCGCGTCATGGGGCGTCCTCCGTCATCGGCTCGGTCCCGTCCGCCGGTGGGCGCCACGCGCCCCGATGCGGCGTCACGCCCGCCGCCGTTGCCGGATCAGCAGGACGGCAAGGTAGACCCCGCCGATGGCGCCGGTCGCCACCCCGACCGGGAGCTGGGTCGGGGCGAACAGGCGCTGGGCGGCCAGGTCACCGACCGTCACCAGTGCCGCCCCCGCCAGCGCGGTCGAGACCAGCGGCGGCGCGGAGGCCGCCGTGAGCCAGCGGGCCAGCGGCGGCGCGCTCAGCGCCACGAAGCCGACCGGCCCGGCGGCGGCCGTCGCGACCGCGGCCAACGCCGCCGCGACCGCGATCAGCGTGAGGCGGCAGCGTTCGACGCCCACCCCGAGCGCCTTGGCGGTGTCCGTCCCCAGCTCCAGGTAGGCCAGCCGGCGGCCGTGGTAGAGGCCGATCGGCGTCAGGATGACCAGGGCCAGGGCCAGCGGCCGGACCTGGGCCCAGCCGCGGCTGTCCAGGCTGCCGATCAGCCAGATCTGCGCGGCGACCGCGTCGGCCAGCGCCGCCCGGGTGATCAGGTAGGAGTTGACCGCGTTGAGCAGCGCCGCGACCGCGATGCCGATCAGGACCAGCCGCGGCCCGGCCAGCCCGCGCCGGTAGGACAGCGTGTAGACCGCCGCGCCGGTCGCGGCCCCGCCGACCAACGCGCCCAGCGACGCCCCGGCGGCGTCCCCGCGCAGGACCAGCAGGACGATGATCGCCCCGGTGGCCGAGCCGGTGGTGAAGCCGAGGATGTCCGGGCTGCCCAGCACGTTGCCCGAGACGCTCTGGAAGATCGATCCGGACAGGGCCAGCGCGGCGCCGACCAGCAGCCCGGTCAGCAGGCGCGGTAGCCGCAGGGTGTTGACCACGAAGTCCGTGCCGCCGTCGCCGTGCCCGAGCAGGGCGCGGGCGACGTCACCCACCGGGATCGGGTAGTCCCCGGTGGTGAGCGTGGCGACGCCGACGGCCACGATCACCAGGGTGAAGCCGGCGCTCACCGCGACGGCGCGGGGGGAGATCCGGACGGACACCGCGTCGGCGCCGAACCGGGCCACCCGGGGACGCCGCGACGGCGGGAGGGCGCCGGCGGCGGGACGGTCGACCGGGCCGGCCGGCGCGATGCCGGTCACGCCCGGCCCAGCCGCGCGCGGCGGCACAACGCGATGAACACCGGAGCTCCGGCAAAGGCCGTGATGATCCCCACCTGCAGCTCACCTGGAGCGATGATCACCCGTCCGACCAGGTCCGATCCGACCAGCAGGATCGGGGCCAGCATGGCGGAGTAGGGCAGGACCCAGCGGTTGTCCGGTCCGGCGATCACGCGGGCGGCGTGCGGCACGGCCAGGCCGACGAAGCTGATCGGCCCGGCGGCGGCGGTCGCCCCGCCGCAGAGCAGGACGACCGCGAGCGCGCCCAGCATCCGGGCCCGGTGAAGGCGGACACCCAGGCCGCGGGCGGCCTCGTCACCCAGCGCGAGCGCGTTCAACGGGCGGGCAAGGGGGAGGGCGAGCAGGAGTCCCGCCGCCATGAACGGCGCCGTCGCCCGCAGCCCGGTCGATCCCGGCGCCGCCAGCGAGCCGACGTCCCAGTGCCGGAACTGGTCGAACGTCTTGGTGTCGATCAGCAGCACGGCGTTGACGAACGCGCCGAGGACGGCCGCGGCGGCCGCGCCCGCCACCACCAGGGTCGCCGGCGTCGTCGCTGCGCGGCCGGTCGCGCCGATCATGAACACGGCGACCGCGGTCAGGGCGGCGCCGGCGAGCGCGAACCACACGTAGCCGCTCGGGCTCGTGACGCCGAAGAGCGAGATGCCGACGACGACGGCGGCCGACGCGCCGATGTTGACCCCGAGCATCCCCGGTTCGACCAGATCGTTGCGGGTCAACGCCTGGCTGAGGGCCCCGGCCACGCCGAGTGCGGCGCCGACCACCAGGCCGAGCAGCGTGCGCGGTATCCGCAGGTTGTGCACGACCAGCGCGGCGGACGAGCCGTCGTCGTGCCACAGGACCCGCCACACGACGGTGAACGGCAGGTGGTTGGCGCCGACCCAGACGCTGAGGACGCACATCCCGACCAGCGCGAGCGACGTCACTAGCAGGCCGCAAACACGCACTCTCCGTGATACGAGCGAGCCCCCTTGCCGCCGTTGCCGCCGGCCGGGCAGGGCCGCTGCCGCCGGATCGGGCGGGCGCGGCGCCTCCGCCTCCGCCTCCGCGACAGCTCGCACCGCCCGCCTCACAATCTGGCGAAATTTGTAAGGATAGGTTAAGTTACCTATGGAGAGCCTAACCTGACTTCACGGTCACGTCCAGCGGCCGCCCGGCGCCGGTAGCGCGAGCCGGGGTCCAGCCAGCCGGGGTCTAGTCAGGGGCGGCCGCGGGCCCGGCCGATGGCACCGCCGGAGCGTGCTTGACACCCAGGGAGGTCACCCCAGAATATAGGTAAGGCTTACTTTACCAGATTAGCGTACGCTTCTCGTTACCGACGGGAAAGGGCGGCGCGCCCAGGGACCGGAGGATCGGGTGTGGTGAGAGGTCCGGCGTCCACGGACATCGGCATTCGGGACATCGTCGGAATCGGTTTCGGCCCTTCGAACCTGGCGTTGGCGATCGCCGTGACGGAGCACAACGCGCGCGTTTCCCCGGCGGCGGCGCTGAGGGTGTCTTTTCTGGAGCGCCAGCCCCGATTCGGCTGGCACCGGGGAATGCTCCTCGACGGGGCCACGATGCAGGTATCCTACCTCAAGGACCTGGTAACCCTGCGGAATCCGGCCAGCGATTTCAGTTATCTGTCGTTCCTGCATGAGCGGGACCGCCTGGTTGACTTCATCAACTACAAGACCATGTTCCCGCTGCGCCAAGAGTTCCACGACTACCTGGAATGGGCCGCCCGCCGATTGGATGACCTGGTCGAGTACGACACGCGGGTGGTCGACATCCGGCCGGTCACCGTCGACGGCGAGGTCCGGATGGTGGACGTCGTCGGGGTGCGGGGGACGACCGGGGAGACGGTCGTCCGCCGGGCCCGCGGCGTCGTCATCGCCGTCGGGCTCGAGCCGACGGCGCCAGCCGGCATCGAGCTGTCCGAACGGGTCTGGCACAACCACGACCTGCTCAGCCGGGTCGCGAACCTGCCATCGCCGGTGCGCGACCGGTTCGTCGTGGTCGGGGCCGGGCAGAGCGCGGCCGAGGTGACCGAATTCCTGCACACGAAGTATCCGCGGGCTGAAGTCGTGGCCGTCTTCTCGCGGTACGGTTACAGCCCGGCGGACAACAGCTCGTTCGCGAACCAGATTTTCGACCCGTCCGCAGTGGACGATTTCTACGCCGCGCCGCCGCCGGTGAAGGACATGCTCAATACCTATCATCGGAGCACGAACTACTCGGTGGTCGATATCGACCTCATCGACGAGCTCTACCGCCGTGTCTACCAGGAGAAGATGCAAGGCCGGGAACGGTTGCGCATCATGCGCGCGTCCCGGCTCGTCGAGCTGCGTCAGCTCACCGACGGCGTCGCCGCCGACGTCGAGTTCATGCCGACCGGCACGCGGGAAAAAATAGAGGCGGACGTCATTGTCTTCGCCACCGGGTACCGCTCGCGGGATCCACGCCAGCTCCTCGGCACGATGGCCCGGCACTGCCAGACCGACCCGGCCGGCCACGTGGCGCTCGACCGCGACTACCGGCTGGCGACGGCGCCCGGCGTCCACGTCGACCTGTACGTGCTCGGCGCGACCGAACACTCCCACGGCATCTCCTCGACCCTGCTCTCCAACGTCGCCGTGCGGGCCGGCGAGCTCGTGCGCTCGATGGCCGAGCGGCGCGACCGCGCCGCAACCCCCGCGGGCGAGGGCGGCGGCACCCCGCTCGAGACGGGCCACGCCACTCCCCGATCCGCCTGGGACAGCGGTCTCGGGGCGCTGTCGGTCCCCCGCCCGGCCGGGCGGTGATGGCGGCCGGCACCGCCGCGCTCGACTTAGCCGAGCTGCGGCGTCCCGTCCGAGGTCGGATCACGCTGGCGGCCGGGCTGCAAGCTCTGGCCACGGTGCTGGCGATCACCCCAGCGGTGGTGCTGGTGGAGATCGCGCGCCGGCTGCTGAGCGGAGCGGGGCAGCCGGTATGGCCGCTGGCGTGGCTCGCGGCCGGCCTGCTCGTGGCGCGCTTCGCGCTGTACGCCGCGGCGAGCCTGCTCAGCCACCTGGCCGACGCGGACCTCGCCTACCTGCTGCGCCGCCGCCTGACCGAGCAGGTGAGCGCGTTACCGCTGAGCTGGTTCGCCGGCGGGGTCTCGGCCCGGGTGCGCTCGACGGTGCAGGACGACGTGGCGACGCTGCACCACGCGGTCGCCCACGCCCGCGGGGACCTGGCTTCGGCCGTGGCCGGCCCGGCGGTGGTGGTCGGCTACCTGCTCTGGGTCGACTGGCCGTTGGCGCTCGTCACGGTGGCGCTCGTCAGCGCGGCCCAGGCGATCCGCCTGCGGCTCGCGGTCCGCGCGACCGACCAGGTCAGCCGGATCGGTGCGGCCAACAACGAGCTGACCGCGGCCGTGCTCGAGACGGTTCGGGGCATCAGCGTCGTCAAGGCGTTCGCCGGCGGCCGGGGCGCTCCCCGGTTCGCCGCCGCCGCGGCCGAGTACGCCGACGCCGACGAGCAGGCCCAGCGCATCTTCCTCCGGCCCCGCGGCGTCGCCCGGGCGACGGTGGCCCCGGCGACCATCGTGTTCGCGGTCACCGCCGTCGGCACCGGACTGGTCGCGGCCGGGTGGAGTGACCCGGTGGACCTGGTGGCCTTCACGCTGCTCGGGGTCGGGCTGTTCGAGCAGATCACGCCGATCTACCTGGCCCAGGACCTGCGCGAGCGCTCCCGGGACGCGGCGGCCCGCATCGGCGGCCTGCTGCACGAGCCCCGGCAGCCCGTCCTCGAGCCCGGCCGCGCCCGCCCGGTGGGCACCCCGCTGACGGTCGAGATCGACGACGTTCATTTCAGCTACCCGGACGGTCACGAAGTCCTGCGGGGGGTGAGCGCGACGCTACGGCCAGGCACGGTGACGGCGCTGGTCGGGCCATCCGGAGCCGGGAAGTCGACGCTCGCGATGCTGCTGGCCCGCTTCGCCGACGTCACCGGGGGCGCCATCCGGCTAGGCGGAGCCGACCTGCGCGACATCGACCGGGACGACCTCTACCGCCACGTCGGATTCCTGCTGCAGGATGTCGTCCTGCTGCGTCGCTCGATCCGTGACAACATCGCCCTGGCCGTCCCGGATGCGTCCGAGGCGGCGGTGCGCGTCGCCGCCCGCGCGGCCGCCGTCGACGACCGCGTCCTCGCCCTGCCGCGCGGCTACGACTCGGTGGCCGGCGAGGACGCCCACCTCTCCGGCGGGGAGGCGCAGCGGGTCGCGATCGCCCGTACCCTGCTGGCCGGGACACCGATCGTGCTCCTCGACGAGGCCACCGCGTTCGCCGACCCCGACTCCGAGGCCGCGATCCAGGACGCACTGGCCGAGCTGGCCGCCGGCCGGACCCTGCTCGTGATCGCGCACCGCCTGTACACGATCACCGAGGCCGACCAGATCCTGGTCCTCGACGACGGGCGCCTGATCGAGCACGGCCGGCACGACGAGCTACTCGCCGCCGACGGGCGCTACGCCCAGCTCTGGCGGGCCCAGCAGGGCGGCCGAGCATGACCGGCCACCTGCGCGGCCTCGTCCCGGCCAGCCAGCACCGGCCGCTGGCGCGGTACCTGGTGGCGGTGGCCGGCTACGCCGTCAGCGAGGGCGTCGCCTTCGGAGTACTCGTCCCGCTGCTGACCGCCCTGATCGACGGCCGTACGGCCACCGCAGCGTGGTGGCTGATCCCGCTCACGGCCGCGGCGGCGACCGGCTGGTTCGCCCACTACTACCTCGGGTCGCGGGCGTTGCGACTGTCCTCGGCCTGGCGGCGCGCCCTGTACGCGCGCATCGGCGACAAGCTTCTGGCGTTGCCATTGGGCTGGTTCGACGGGCCGGCGGCCGGGCAGATCCCACAACTAATCATCGGCGACGTCTCTCGGGTGGCCACCACCGTCTTCCTGGCCGAGGCCTTGATCGGCGCGGTCCTGACCCCGCTCACGATCGGGGCGTTCCTGCTCAGCTTCGACTGGCGGATCGGGCTCGCCGCGCTGCTGGCCGTCCCGGTCGTGCTCGCCGCGCTCTCGGTCGGTCGCCGCCTCACCGAACGCACCGAGGCGGCCAACCACGCCGCCACGGCCGAGGCCGGCAGTCGGCTGGTCGAGTTCGCCGGCGCCCAGCCGACGCTGCGGGCCACCGGTCACAGCGCCGCTGGCCAGGCCGCCTTGGACGAGGCGCTGGCCGCCCAGCACCGCGCGGCGCGGCGCGAGATCGTCGGCTCCCTGCCGGGCGAATACCTCGGCGAGCTCGGTATCCAGCTGGCCTTCACGGCCCTGTTCCTCGCCGGCCTCGCGCTGACCACCCATCACGGCCTCAGCCCGACCCGGATGACCGCCCTCGTCGTCCTGGGCATCAGCCTGCTCCGCCCGCTCGACGCGCTGGTCGGGCTCAGCGCCGCGTTGCGCTCCGCCCAGGCCTCGGCCCAGCGGGTCGACGAGCTCCTGGCGGTCGAGCCGCTCCCGGAACCCACGACCGGCCGCCGGATCGGCCATGCCGGGATCGAACTCACCGATGTCCGCTTCGCCTA
>NZ_CDXDOR010000073.1:0-7813 GCF_978021225.1 Frankia sp. CeTa3Moorea
CTAAGTCGGGCGGTCTGTTCGTGCTGACCACGCCCCCACACGGCCGCGGTCCCGTTCTCGGAGACGACGTAACTGTGCTGGAAACTGGTGACCGGGCTGGTAAGCCGCGGCAGCACACAGGAATCCCCCGACCGGGCATGCCGGCTCGGCAGGGCGATGATCGCCTTGCCGTCGGCCGCGTGCAGCGCGCCGACGACGAAGTCGGACTGCCCACCGAAGCCGGAGTAGATGCGGTTGCGGATCCAGGACGCGTTCGCCTGCGCATACAGGTCCACCTGCAGCGCGGTGTTGATCGAGGTCATCCGCGGCTGCCGGGCGATGACCCCCGGGTCGTTCACGATCTCGGTGCGTACCAGCAGCAACCGCGGATTGCGGTGCGCCCACGAGTAGAGCTCGGCCGACCCGAACAGGAACGAGGTCCGCAGCGGTGTCCCGGCGGCCAGCGCGCCGGAGGCTTCGAGCGCGAGCATGCCATCGGAAAAGGTCTCGGTCCACACGCGCAGATCCCGCCGGTCGACGAGGGCCGACAGCGTGGCGTTCGGGACACCGCCGATGCCGAGCTGCAGGGTCGCCCCGTCCTCGACGAGCGCGGCGACCCGCTCGCCGATCTGCCCGCGGACGTCGTCGACGAGCGTGACCGCGGGGCTGGCGAGCGGCTGCTCCACCTCCACGGCGAGGTCGACGTCGTCGATGCTCAGTTCACCGTCGCCGAAGGTGTAGGGCATCGACGGGTTGAGCTGGGCGACCGCTAGTCCCCCGCGCGCGCGGGCCGCCTCGACCGCGGCCGGCAGGATGTTGACTTCGGTGCCGAGCGAGACCTTCCCTCCGTCGGGCACGCTGGTGTGCAACACGACGACGTCGGGCCGGTGGGTGGTCGCGAGCAGGCGGGGTACGAGGCTGAGCCGGTTGGGCAGGTAGTCGAGGCCAGGCACGTTGCGCATCGCCGGGCCGACGAACGCGGTCTCCGGCGTCACGCCGTCGCGCTCCGGCACGCCGCCCTGAGCGTTGATCATGAAGAGGCGGTATTCACTCACCACCGCGTCGATCACACGCAGCGCGACGAGCGGGGTAGCGAAGTTCCCCGCCGCCACGACCCGCGGCGTGGCCGACCGCCATCGGCCAGGACCGGCTACCCCAGGACCGGCTACCCCAGGACCGGCTACCCCAGGACCGGCTCCACCGCCCGCACCGGAGCCTGCGGCGAGATGGGTCTCGACGCGGCGACCGAACTCCGCCTCGCTGACGATATCCATACCCGCATGGTGGCGTATCCGGTGCGCGGCCGGCGAAGAATGGTCATCACCTCATCCCGCGGCTCATGCCGGCCCAGGCCCGGTCGGTTATCGTCTTGAGAACATGGAGTCCGAACGGGACCTCGCCTCCGCGGACGAAGGGACCTCCGATCTGGCCGGCACCGCACCGCCGCCAGGACCGCCGGGACCGCCGGGAGAGCTGATCTTTCCCGCGGTCGCTCGGCTCGAGCTCGACGAGCTTCTCGCCCAACTGGTGGACCGGGCCCAGGACGTTCTGGCCACTCAGAGCCGGCTGCACGGCCTGCTGCGAGCCAACCGGATGATCACCGCCGACCTCAGTCTCGACGTGGTGCTACGGCGCATCGTCGAGTCCGCGTGCGAGCTGGTCGACGCCCGCTACGGCGCGCTCGGGGTAATCTCCCGCGACGGTCGGCTCGAACAGTTCGTGCACGTCGGGATGGACCCGGGACTCGTCGAGACGATAGGGCGGCTGCCCCGGGGAGACGGCGTGCTGGGCCTGCTCATCGCGGAACCGCAGCCGGTGCGCCTCGACGACATCGCCGACCACCGCCAGGCGGTCGGTTTCCCCCCGGGCCACCCACCGATGCGGGCCTTCCTCGGGGTGCCGATCCGGGTCCGCAACGAGGTCTTCGGCAATCTCTACCTCACCGAGAAACGCGGCGGTCGGGTGTTCACCGCGGAGGACGAGGAGCTGGCGCTCGCGCTGGCCGCGAACGCCGGTGTGGCGATCGACAATGCCCGGCTGTTCGGGGAGGCCCAACATCGCCAGCAGTGGTCGCAGGCGTCCGCCGACATCACCCGGCATCTGCTCGCCGACGGCGACGACCCGCTGGAACTGATCGTCCAGCGGGCCCGCGACGTCGCCCGCGCGGACACGACGGCGCTGGCTCTCGGGTCGGAGACGGCGACCGAGCTGTCCTTCGACGTCGCCGCCGGGCAGGACGCGGACCTGCTACGGGGCCGGCGGGTACCGATAGAGAGCTCGCTGGCCGGCCACGCGGTACGCGACCATGCGCCGCTGGTCGTCGCCGACGTCCGCGAACTGGCCGAATCCGAGCTCCACGACCTCGACATCGGGCCAACGATGATCGTTCCGCTGATCACGTCACATGTCACGTCCGGGGCGCTGATCCTCGCCCGGCGCCGTGGCGGTGACCTGTTCACGGACGCGGACCTGGAGCTGGCGGCCGCGTTCGCCGCGCACGTCGCGCTCGCGCTGGAACTCGCCCGCTCCCGGGCCGCACGCGGCCGGCTGTCCCTGCTGGAGGACCGCGACCGGATCGCCCGCGACCTGCACGACCACGTGATGCAACGCCTGTTCGCGGTGGCGATGGGCCTGCAGGGCCTCGCGGCCAGCGAGGAGCGGCCCACCCGGGCGGAGCGGATGAACACCTACGTGGAGGATCTCGACGAGACGGTACGGGAGATCCGCCACACCATCTTCGAGCTGCGGGGCCGGGCGGCACCGGCCACGGGCAGCGGCCTGCGGGCGCAGATCCTGGGCGTCATCGACGACATGACCGGCGCGTTCGGCTTCACCCCGCGGGTCCGGCTGGACGGACCGGTGGACACGATGATCGGTCCCACCCTCGGCGACCATCTGATCGCGGTCGTGCGTGAGGCGCTGTCCAACGCCGCCCGGCATGCCAAGGCGGGCAGTGTCGAGGTGACCGTGACCGCCGCGAGCGGCGCCGTCACCGTCGACGTGGTGGACGACGGGGTCGGCATCGGCTCCACCACCCGCCGCAGCGGGCTGGCGAACATGCGGGCCCGGGCGCAGGACCTCGGCGGGACCTTCGAACTCGGCCCGGGCCCCGACGGCGGCACCCAGCTGCGCTGGTCGGTGCCGACCAGCTGACCCGTCCGCAGATCCGCCAGCCGACGGATCTCACGGATTCGTCACGGATTCGTCACAGATCCGCGACGGATCTCTGCGTTCCCGGCGGGAGCTCAGGGAGTCGCCGTCTTCTCCCCGTCCAGGAAGAGGTCGACGCGCTCTTCGTAGAAGCAGACCAGCCCGGCGATCCGGGCGCTCTCCGGGAACGGGGTCCGGTAGGTCCAGACGAGATCGGGGTACGTCTTCCCGTCGATCTCGACCGAGTAGTACTCGGCGTGCCCCTTGTAGGGGCAGCTGGTCCGGGTGTCCGAGGGGCGGAGCAGGTCCTGCCGGGCGTCGGTGAGGGGAAAATAGTAGCGGGGCGGCAGGCCCGTCTCGAACAGGATGACGGGTCTGCGCGAGTCCGCGACGGTCACCCCGTCAACCTCGACCCGCACGTGCCGGGAGCTGGCGAGAGCGTCCACCCGGGTGTACGGGCTGCGCGGATGGACGTAGATCGGCTCGTCCTCCTCGAACCACCCGTCCATCGCGTTCCAGTCGAAGCGGACCAGGTCGCGCAGCCCCTCCAGCGGTGACTGCGGGTAGGACCAGGCCGCCTCGGGGGCGGTCGTCCCCGCCACGACGACGTCGTAGTAGACCGCCTCCCCCCGACTCGGCGAGTGCTCCACCCGCCCGGTAGGCGCCAGGGTCGCGCCGACGTCCGCCCTCGGCAGGTAGTACACAGGATGGTGGGGATTTTCCCAGACCAGCGCCGGGCGCGCCGTATCCGCGACCAGCTGGCCGCCCAGATACGCCCGCACCCGCTTGCGGCCCTGTTCGAGCCGAACCCGCCCTCGTGCCTCGGTCGTCATCCGCTCGCCTCCCGTCCTCGCATTCAAACGGGTCCCTCCCGGGACCGGTTGCTTCTCTAGGCCAACCGGCGCGGCGCCCCGCGCCTTCCCGCCCCCGTGTCACCGGGAAGCACGCGGGCACGTGACAACCAGGAAGAACTCATCCGAGGAGAGCTCGTCGGACGGAGGCCGAGATGACCACCACAAGAACCTGGACCGTGCAGATCTCCCTGACGGAGCAGGACGGCCGTACCCAGGCGGACGCGGCCCTGCACGGCAGCGCCCGCGACGATCTACACGGGACGGGACAGGCCCGGCTGCACCCCGGGGAACCCGACGTTCCCGAGATCGGGGACGAGGTGGCCGCCGCGCGCGCGTTGTCGGAGCTGGCACACCGCCTGCTCGACGCGGCCGCCGAAAATATCCAGGCGGCGATAGCGGGACCCGACCGGACCATGTGATCGTCGTCCGCCGCCGGCGGAGCCAGTGGAGCCAGTGGAGCCGGCAGAGCCAGTGGAGCCGGCGCCGCCCACCGCCCGGATATGGCCAAACCCGGCTGAACCCCTCATCCGGGAGCATGAAACCATTCGTGTTACTTTCCGTGCTATGCCGGACCCTGCTCGCCGGACCGCTCGAGGAGAGGCGGGAAGTGACCGCACCGCACCTGCAGAACGACTCCGCCGACCCCGTGCGGGTGCTTCCGCCCCGGCTCGACCCGCGGGGATCGAGGTCCGGCCGGTCGGGATCCGGGTCGGCACGCGGCGGGCGGTCGGCGAGGCGTCGCGGGTTGCTGGTGTTCCTGGCCTTCGTGTCCTGCATCGTGTTCGTGGCCACGGTGGGGGGCTGGGCCGCGTACTTCTATGTCGACGGCAAGGTCAACCGGATCGACCTCGGCCTCGGTTCGAGCGGCGACTCCGGCGGAGTGGGGAGCGCGAACTACCTGCTGGTCGGGACCGACAGCCGGGCCGGTACTGACGGTAAGTACGGGAACGCGCCGGGCCAGCGCTCCGACACGACGATCCTCGCGCACCTGGCGAAGGACGGGACCACCACGATGGTCTCGTTCCCCCGTGACATGTACGTGCTGATCCCCGAGTACACCGACGACGCCGGCAAACACCACAAGGCCTGGCACGATAAGTTCAACGCCGCGATCTCCGTGGGCGGCCCGTCGCTGTTGGTGCGGACGGTGCAGAGCCTGACCGGCCTGCAGGTCGACCACTACCTCTCGATGGACCTGGCGGGCTTCAGGGCAATCACCGACGCCATCGGCGGTGTCCAGGTCTGCATCAAGCCGTCGGGCACGGAACCGAGCCGCTACCAGGACGACCGCGGGCGGTGGCGGGTGAGCACGAACACCAACGACCCGATGAGCGGATTCGTCGGCGGGCCGGGGACGATCCAGCTCGGCGGCGACCAGGCCCTGGCCTTCGTCCGCCAGCGCCACGGCCTGCCGGACGGCGACTTCGACCGCATCCGCCGGCAGCAGCAGTTCATCGGTGCGATGTTCCGCAAGATCATGACAGGCGACACCCTGACGAACCCGGTCAAGACCGAGAAGCTGATGTCGGCGGCGGCGAGCGCGCTCACCCTCGACGACCACACCAGCATCGCCGACCTGCGCAGCCTCGGGACCCGAGTCCGCGGGCTGGCCACCGGGGGCCTCCAGATGCAGACCGTGCCCGTCCACGCGCCGACCCGTGCCGAGGGGGCGCTCGACGACAACGGCAACATCCTCCTGCACGGAGTCCCGGCCTCCGTGCAGTTCTACCGGCCGGACGACCTGCAGCGCATCGTCGCGCCGATGGGTGGCAAGGTCGAGGGCGCGAGTTCTACCACCGACGCCGGGAGCAGGGGGACCGGTCCGGCGCTCGCTCCCGGCGCCGCCGCCGCGCCCTCCCAGGTCCGGGTCGCCGTCTACAACGGCTCGTCGCGGGCCGGACTCGCGTCCAAGGTCACCGAGCAGCTGACCGCCAAGGGCTTCCACGCCCGCAACGCCGGCAACGCCTCGGTCCTCACCCACGAGACCTCCCGGGTGGTCTACGCCCCCGGGCAGGAGGCCAAGGCGAACACTGTCGCCGCGGCAGTGCCCGGCTCGGTCCTGCTCGCCGATGCGAGCATCACCGGTGTCCAGCTCGTCCTGGGCTCCGGCTTCACCGCGGTGGTGACGCCGAGTGTGACGGCCAGTGGGACCGCACCCACGCCGGCGGCACCAGCGGCCGGACCAGCGCCGCCGGGAGCGCAGGTGGGTGCGCCCTCGCCGGGCGCACCCACCTGCACCTACTGATTCTCCTGGTCCCGCCGGTAGAGTCCCACCGGCCCACGGGACCGCGGTCCGCCCGCGTGGCTTGCACTACTCTTCCGGGGTGTGCACGTCTTCCGGGGTGTGCACGGATGGCCGCCTCCTCTGGCCGCGGTCGGGGGTCGGCCAGGTCGCTCCCCCAGCTCCACCCCGCACAGCCAAGGCCGAGCCTCCGGCCGGCGTCCCTCCCGGAGAGGAACTCACGTGCAGATCACGGATTCAGTCGCCGTGGTGACCGGCGGGGCTTCCGGCCTCGGCCTTGCCACCGCCACCCGGCTTGTCGACGCTGGTGCCAGCGTGGTCCTCCTCGACCTCCCGTCCTCGAACGGCGCGGCGGTCGCGGAGAAGTTCGGCAGCTCGGTGCGATTCAGCCCCGGCGACGTCACCTCCGAGCAGGACGTGACGGCAGCTCTGGACGTGGCGGCCGAGCTGGGCCCGCTGCGCATCGCCGTCAACTGCGCCGGCATCAGCAACGCCGCCAAGACACTGAGCAAGGAAGGGCCGTTCCCGCTGGCCATCTTCGAGCGGGTCGTCAAGGTCAACCTGATCGGCTCGTTCAACGTCATCCGGCTCGCGGCCGAGCGGATCAGCAGGACCGAGGAGATCGACGACGAGCGTGGCGTCATCATCAACACCGCGTCCGTGGCGGCGTTCGAGGGCCAGATCGGGCAGGCCGCCTACTCGGCGTCCAAGGGCGGCATCGTCGGCATGACGCTGCCGATCGCCCGCGACCTCGCCAGTCTGAAGATCCGCGTGGTGACCATCGCCCCTGGCCTGTTCGACACCCCGCTGCTCGCCTCGCTGCCGGAGCCGGCTCGTGTCTCCCTCGGCCAGCAGGTCCCGCACCCCTCCCGCCTGGGCTCCCCCGACGAGTACGGCCTGCTCGCAACCCAGATCATCGCGAACCCTATGCTCAACGGCGAGACCATCCGCCTCGACGGTGCCATTCGGATGGCACCCCGCTGAACGGGTTCACAGCGCCGCGAGCTGCTCGGCGAGGCGCGCAATCGAGGTCTCGGCGTCAAGCAGCCGCTGGCGGGTCTTTTCGACCACGGCGACCGGCGCGCGGCCGGCGAAGTTCGGGTTGGCGAGCTTCGCGGCGACCTGCTCCTTCTCCCTGCCGGCCTCGGCCAGCAGCTTGCTCAGCCGCGCCCGTTCGGCCGCCGTGTCAAGCGCGCCGGACAGGTCCAGGGCCACGCTGACCGATTCCAGGGCGACGGCGGGCCAGTCCCCCGGTAGTCGGTCGGCGACCGTGAGGTCGAGGGAGCACAGCGCCCCGATCTCCTCCCGCCACCCGGCCAGACCCCCAGCGCCGGCCGGGCCACCCGGACCGACCCGATCACCCGGACCGACCATGACCGCGGCCACCCGCCGGCCGGGGCGCAGCCGCTGGTTCGCCCGGAACTGCCGCAGCCCCGTCACGACCCGCCGGAGCCGGTCGATCTCGGCCTCGGCGGCCGGATCTGCGCGGCCGGCGATCGAGACCGGCCAAGGCGCGGTCACCACCGTCGTCCCCCCGGTCAATGCCGTCCACAGTTTTTCGGTCACGAACGGGATGACCGGATGCAGC
>NZ_CDXDOR010000073.1:7858-25000 GCF_978021225.1 Frankia sp. CeTa3Moorea
GACCGGATGCAGCAGGCGCAGCAGGACGTCGAAGCAGTGGCCCAGCACGGCCCGGGCCGGGTCCGCCGCCGGGCCACCCGCCCGCAGCGGGATCTTGGCCAGTTCGAGGTACCAGTCGAAGAGCTCGTCCCGGGCGACATGGAAGAGCGTCTCGCAGGCCCTGGCGAACTCGAACTGTTCGTAGTAAGTGTCGACGTCGGCCACCACGGCCCGCAGCCGGGAGAGAATCCACCGGTCCGCGGCGGACAGCGGCCCGCCGGCGAACGGGTCCGCGGTCGGGTCGGCGCCGTTCATCAGCGCGAAACGGGTGGCGTTCCAGAGCTTGTTGACGAAGTTGCGGCTGGCGTCCACCGCATCCTCGGACAGCGGGACGTCGGCCCCGGGATTGGCTCCCCGGGCCAGGGTGAAACGCAGCGCATCCGCGCCGTGGGAATCGATGAGCGCCAGCGGGTCGATCGCGTTTCCCCAGCTCTTGCTCATTTTCTTGCCGTGCGCGTCCCGGATGAGCCCGGTCAGCGCCACTGTCCGGAAGGGCACGTCAGGCATCGTGTAGGAGGCGAGCATCATCATCCGGGCGACCCAGAAGAAAATGATGTCGTATCCGGTGAGCAGGACGGCGGTGGGATAGAAACGGCGCAGATCCGCCGTGTCCTGCGGCCAGCCCAGCGTGGAGAACGGCCACAGCCCGGACGAGAACCAGGTGTCGAGCACGTCGACGTCCTGGCGAATGCCGGTGGCGCCGCAGGTTCCGCAACGGTCGGGATCGAGCATCTCGTCCCCGGCGGGCGGCACGGTGACGTGCCCGTCCGAGCAGTACCAGACCGGGATGCGATGGCCCCACCACAGCTGGCGGCTGATGCACCAGTCATGCATGTCGTCAACCCAGCCGAAGAACCGCCCGGCGAGCTCCGGCGGGCTGATCGTGGTCCGACCGTCACGGACCATGTCCCCGGCGGCGCGGGCCAGCGTGGCGACCGCGACGAACCACTGCAGGGACAGCCGGGGTTCGACGACCGTCTGGCACCGGTCACAGTGCGGAACGGCGTGGAGGTAGGGCCGCCGCTCCGCGACGATGCGCCCCTCCGCCCGCAGTGCCGCGGTGATCGTGCTGCGCGCCTCGAACCGGTCGAGCCCCTGGAAGGGGCCGTGGGCGATGATGATGCCGCGCTCGTCCATCACAGTCAGGCTCGGCAGGCCGTGCCGCCGGCCGATCTCGAAATCGTTCGGATCATGGGCGGGGGTGACCTTCACCGCGCCGGTACCGAAGGCGGGATCGACGTGCTCGTCGGCGATGATCGGGATCCGCCGGCCCGTCAGCGGAAGCTCGATCTCGGTGCCGACGAGATGCGCGTACCGCTCGTCGCCCGGGTGCACGGCCACCGCCGTGTCACCGAGCATCGTCTCCACCCGGGTGGTCGCCACCGTCACCGGGCCGTAGGAGATCGAGACGAGCTCGCCCTCCTCCTCGAACGCGTCGACCTCGATGTCCGACAGGGCGGTCAGGCAACGGGGGCACCAGTTGATGATCCGTTCTGCCCGGTAGATGAGCCCGTCGTGGTACAGGCGGGCGAACATGGTGCGCACGGCCCGGCACAGGCCCTCGTCCATCGTGAACCGCTCGCGGGTCCAGTCGACGCCGGCCCCGAGGCGGCGCATCTGCTCGCCGATAGTGCCGCCGTAGGACTCCTTCCACGCCCACACGCGCTCGACGAACGCCTTGCGCCCGAGATCGTGCCGGCTCCTGCCCTCCCGCGCCAGCGCCCGCTCGACGACGTTCTGGGTCGCGATGCCGGCG
The DNA here is from genome assembly GCF_978021225.1 of Frankia sp. CeTa3Moorea. Taxonomy (NCBI): domain Bacteria; kingdom Bacillati; phylum Actinomycetota; class Actinomycetes; order Frankiales; family Frankiaceae; genus Frankia; species Frankia sp. CeTa3Moorea. The sequence goes on from NZ_CDXDOR010000073.1 coordinate 9,654, forward strand.
TGGTCCGTGCCGGGCAGCCACAGCACGTCGTAGCCCTGCATCCGCCGCCGCCGGGTCAGCGCGTCCATGAGCGTGTGCTGGAAGGCGTGGCCCATGTGCAGCGAACCGGTGACATTGGGCGGCGGGATGACGATGCAGTACGGCGGACGCCCGGGCGCGCCGGTGGGAGTGAAGACACCCTGCTCGATCCAGCGCCGGTACAGCCCGGACTCTACCGACGACGGCGCGTACGTCGTCGGCAGATCAAGACGGATACCAGGCGTGGTCATGTGGGCCAGTGTATGAGGAGGCACCGACCTGATCGGCGGGAGAACCGACCGCGCTGGCTGGTGAGGACCCCTGGAAGCAGGACTTCGGCGGGTTCGGTCCGGACCGCTCGCGGGTAGACAGACAACCATGCGGCCTACCCAAGGCGAGATCCCCGGACGGATCTCCCGGGGGTGCTGAGGGTGCGGTGCTGAGGGTGCTGCGCTGGTTCGCCCCGATCGCCCCGTTGCTCATACTCGCCCTGGTGGTCGGACTGCACCTGAGCAACCCGGGATGGAACATGCTCGGACTCGCGATTCTGAGCCCCATGCTCGCGGCCACGTTCGCCGGCCCCCGGCTGACCGCCGGCTACGGGGTGGCGGCGATCCTGGCGGGCATCCTGCTGAGTCTGCACAATGACCTGTTCGGCCGGAGCGGCGGTGGCCCGACGGCCCAGGTGGTCCGGTTGGTCGGGGTCACGGCCGGCGGAGTGATGGCCGTCCTGGTCAGCCGGTACAACATCCGACGCGAGACGAAGCTGCAGAACGTCACTCGGGTGGCCGAGGTGGCGCAGCAGACGATCCTCAGTCCCGTCCCGTCGTCGTCCGGGGGGCTGCGGTTCGCCGTCCGCTACGAGAGTGCCACCGTGGAGGCCATGATCGGTGGGGATCTGTACGAGGTCGTCGACAGCCCGTGGGGAACCCGCCTGCTCATTGGTGACGTACGGGGCAAGGGGCTCGACGCCGTGCGGATCGCGAGCCGGGTGCTCAGCTGCTTCCGGCTAATGAGTCGACACACGGGCGACCTGCGCGATCTGCTGGCGAACCTCGACGCGGAGGTCGCCGATGTCAGCGGCCTGGACGACTTCGTCACCGCGGTCGTCGGGCAGGTCGACGGCAGCCGTCTGACGCTGGCGAACGCGGGACATCCCGATCCCGTTCTCGTTCGTGCCGGGCAGGCGGATCTGCTCACCGTCTCGTCCAGGCTGCCACCGCTCGGGCTGATCATGGACGGGAGCAACGTGACGGACGCCGCGCTGCGGGCGGGGGATCGCCTGCTGCTCTATACCGACGGCATCACCGAGGCACGCGCCCCCACGACCGGCGCCTTCTTTCCCCTACTACCCGCGGTCGAGGCCGCGTTCGCCCACGCGTCACTCGACGAGGCGCTGACCGATCTCGCCGACCGGGTCCGGGACTGGACGCGATCGACGCTGAACGACGATGTGGCGCTCCTGGCGGTCGAGGTTCCCGGACCGACCCGGCACGCCGGCCCAACCGACGATCGGGTGATCACTGGGAGCTGTCGGCGACCCCCTTGGCCAGCCGGTCCGCCCGCTCAATCCGTTCGTCGATCTCGTCACGGCAGGCCACCAGCCGGCTGATTTTCTCGTCGATCTCGACACGGAGCCTCCGGTAGGCCGACGTGCCCTCGGTCAGCAGCCGGATGCGGTCCGCGTCGTCGGACGCCACGTGGTACTCCTGCCGGACCTGGGCGAGACGATCCTCGTAGGCGAGGATCGTGCGGATCTCGTCCAGGTTGAAGCCGAGCAGCGTCTGCAGCTCGCGGATGCGCCGCACCCGGGCGAGGTCGGAATCCGCGTACAGCCGGTTCCCGCCCAGGGTGCGCCCAGACGGGGTGAGCAGCCCCACCTCCTGGTAGTACCGCAGGGCCCGCACCGAGACGCCCAACTCCTGCGCGGCCTGACCGATCCCGCGCAGGTCACGAGCCGCGTCCTTGGCCGCGTCCCTGGCCGCGCTCTTGGCTGCGTCGCCGTCCCGCACCAGGCGATTGTCCCGCATGACGCCATCGGCGGATCTGATCATCGACGTCGGGGCCTTTCTCCCGCTCGGCCTGTCCCGCGCTCGGCCTATCCCGCGGCCTATCGCTCGGCGACCAGGGGGCTGCTCGGAAGAGCACTCCCGGCACCGTCCTCCATCGCCGCGATGTCGCCCGCGCCGGCCAGCCCCTCGGCCGTCTCTTCGAGCAGTGGACGGCGCACGTGCGGCCGGTCCTTCCCGCGCAGCCAGGAGAAGCCCGCGGCGACCAGGCAGACGACGGCGGCGAAGGCGAAGGCGAGGCGCAAACCGTCACCGAACGGCCCGGAGATGAGGTTCGGGAAGAAGGTGTGCCCGGTGAGGAAGTCGGCCTTCGCCGGGTCGAGCTGCGACAGGGTGTCCAGGCCGAGCAGTCGCTCGGTGGGGTTGTACCCGAGGAATGCGGCGAACAGGCTGCCGATCGGCGGCAGGTCCGCCAGCTCGTGCGCCTTCGCCGGGGAGACGCCCTGCCCGACAAGCCCGGAGTACATGGCGTCCGGAAGGCTGGCGGCCAGCCCGAGCGCGATGATGGTGAAGAAGACACCGATGGACAGCACGCTGGCCGAGTTCTGGAACGTGTTGAGCATGCCGGCACCGGCACCACGCTGGTTGGGCGGCAGCGTGTTCATCACGCTGCTGGTGTTCGGCCCCGCGAACAGGCCCATGGACAGGCCCATCAGCAACAGGATCAGCGCGAACCACGGATAGTCGAAGTCGATGGGAATGGCGTCGAACAGCAGGAACGCCACCGCCGTGATCACCAGCCCCAGGGTGGCGAACGGACGCGCACCGTAGCGGTCGGCGAACCGGCCGGCCAGCGGCCCCGCCACCAGGAATCCGACGGTCACCGGAATCAGGTAGATGCCGGCCCACAGCGGGGTCTTCTCGAAGCTGTAGCCAGGCAGCGGCAACCAGATCCCCTGCAGCCAGATGATCAATATGAACTGCAGACCACCACGGGCGAGCGCGCCGAGCAGGGCCGCGATGCTGCCCATGGTGAAGGTCCGGCTCCGGAACAGGTCCAGGCGGAACATCGGGTCGGCGGAGCGCAGCTCGATGACGACGAAGCCGATCAGCACCGCGAGACCGCCGAACAGGCAGCTCAGCACGAACGGCTTGGTCCAGCCCATCGTGTGACCGCCATAGGGCTGCAGCCCGTAGACGATGCCGGTCAGGATCGCGATGAGGCCGACCGCGAACGTGATGTTGCCGGCCCAGTCGATCCGGACCTGGGTGCGCGCCCCGTTGTCGCGCAGCTTCAGGTAGGCCCAGGCCGTCCCGAAGATGCCGAACGGCACCGAGACAAGAAAGACCAGATGCCATTCGACCGGCGCCAGCAAACCTCCGATCAACAGCCCCAGAAATGATCCGACGATCGCCGCGACGCCGTTGACCCCCAGGGCGAGCCCGCGTTCGTTCGCCGGGAAGGCGTCAGTGATGATCGCGCTGGAGTTGGCGACGAGGAAGGCACCGCCCACGCCCTGCAGCACCCGCATGATAATGATCCACCAGGCGGCTGCCGTGCCATGCATCCAGGTGACGGCGAGCAGGATCGAGAACAGCGTGAAGATCGCGAAGCCGAGGTTATACATCCGCACCCGGCCGAACATGTCGCCGACCCGCCCCAGACTCACCACGAGCACCGAGGTGACCAGCAAGAATCCCATCATGATCCAGAGGAAGTACGAGGTGTTCTCCGGTGCGAGCGGGTCTATCTCGATTCCCCGGAAGATGTCCGGAAGGGCGATGAGAAGAATCGAACTGTTGATCGTCACCATCAGGATGCCGATGGTCGCGTTCGACAGCGCGATCCACTTGTAGTTGTCCGGACCGGGCCGGGCCAGGACCTCGTCGGCCCCGAGCGGCAGGATGCCGGCGGCGGTGTCGGAAGTCGTCACCGCACGAAGGTAGCGTCTCCATCTAACGTCAGCGGTAGATATGACATGGTTCATAGCGGTCGGGAGGCCGACCGATCGTCAAGAAGGTCCTCGCGGAAGCGGAGGCGGCGGTCATAGCCGCGGCAACCAGCGCGAGCGTGGGCGTGGCGGCGTCGAGCTGACCGTGTCGCCATTACCGTTGCGAACGGGTGGTATCTGGTATCTGGTGATATACGGTGCTCACCGTTCACCCGCTACGCAGCCGGTGGTCGAGCGCGGTGTGCCGCTGGCCGTGACCGGCGGCCCGCACCGCCTGGCCGATCGCCCGGCGGGACCCCACCAGCACGACCAGCGTCTTCGCCCGGGTGACGGCCGTGTAGAGCAGGTTGCGTTGCAGCATCATCCAGGCGCTGGTGGTGAGCGGGATGACGACCGCGGGGTACTCACTGCCCTGGGAGCGGTGGATCGTCACCGCGTAGGCGTGGGTCAGCTCGTCGAGCTCCCCGAAGTCGTAGTCGATGTCCTCGTCCTCGTCGGTCCGGATGGTGAGCGTCTGGTTTTCCACATTCAGCGCGGTGACCACGCCGAGAGTGCCGTTGAAGACCCCGCTCGCGCCCTTGTCGTAGTTGTTGCGCACCTGCGTGACCTTGTCGCCGACCCGGAACGTCCGGCTGCCAAAGCGCCGCTCGGCCACGTTCGGGCGGGACGGCGTCAGGGCCTCCTGCAGCAGGGTGTTCAGCGCGCCGGCCCCCGCCGGGCCGCGGTGCATCGGGGTCAGCACCTGCACGTCCCGGCGCGGATCGAGCCCGAACTTCGCCGGGATCCGCCGGGCGACCACCTCCGCGGTGATCTTCGCCGCCTCCTCCGCCTCCTCGGCGGCGAACAGGAAGAAGTCGGGCAGTCCCCGGACCAGCGGATAGTCGCCGCGGTTGATGCGGTGCGCGTTGGTCACCACCCCGGACTCGGTCGCTGCTCGGAAGACCTGGGTGAGCCGGACATGCGGGATCGGCGTCCCCTCGGCGAGCAGGTCGCGCAGCACCTGGCCGGCACCGACCGATGGCAGCTGGTCGACGTCGCCGACCAGCAGCAGATGCGCGCCGGGCGGAACCGCCTTGGCAAGCTTGTTCGCCAGCAGCAGGTCGACCATCGACGCCTCGTCGACGACGATCAGGTCGGCGTCGAGCGGGCGGTCCCGGTCGAAGGCGGCGTCACCGCCCGGCCGCAGCTCCAGTAGCCGGTGCACCGTCGATGCCTCGTGCCCGGTCAGCTCGGTCAGCCGCTTCGCGGCCCGGCCGGTCGGCGCGGCGAGGATCACCTTCGCCTGCCGGGCCAGCGCGAGCGTCACGATGGAGCGGACGGTGAAACTCTTGCCGCAGCCCGGTCCGCCCGTCAGCACGGCGACCTTGGACGTCAGGGCAAGCTGCACCGCATCGCGCTGTGCCGGCGCGAGCTCGACCCCGGTCCGCTCCCGCAGCCAGCCCAACGCCCGGTCCCAGTCCACCGAGACGAAGGCGGCCAACCGGTCCGCGCCGGTGTTCAGCAGGCGGCGCAACTGGCCGGCGACGGAGATCTCGGCCCGGTGGAAGGGCACCAGGTAGATCGCGGCCGTCGGCGTCGCCGGATCCTCGCTCGGAACCTCCTCCCGGACGACCCCGTCCTCGGCGACCAGCTCCCCCAGGCACTCGATGACGTCGCCGGTGTCGACCTGGAGAATCTGCACGGCGTCGCTGATGAGCCGGGGTTCGGGCAGAAAGCAGTGGCCACCGCCGTCGGTGGCCTCGGACAGCGTGAACAGCAGGCCAGCCTTGATCCGCTGCGGACTGTCATGCGGAATCCCCACCGCCTTCGCGATGGTGTCCGCGGTGCGGAACCCGATGCCCCAGACGTCCGTGGCCAGCCGGTAGGGCTCATTGCGCACCACACCGATCGACGCGTCCCCGTACTGTTTGTAGATCCGCACCGCCAGCGAGGTGGACACACCCACCCCCTGAAGAAAGACCATCACCTCCTTGATGGCCTTCTGTTCCTCCCACGCCTCGGCGATCGCCCTGGTACGCTTCGGGCCGAGCTTCGGCACCTCGATGAGCCGTTCCGGCTCCTTTTCGATGACGTCCAGCGCCGCGACCCCGAAATGCTCGACGATGCGTTCGGCCAGGCGCGGACCGATGCCCTTGATGAGGCCCGAGCCGAGATAGCGCTGCACGCCCTGGACGGTCGCCGGCAGCACGGTCGTGTAATCCTCGACCTGGAACTGGCGGCCGTACTGCGGGTGCGAGCCCCATCGCCCCCGCATCCGTAGCGACTCCCCCGGCTGCGCGCCGAGCAACGCCCCAACGACGGTCACCAGGTCGCCGCCGCGCCCGGTGTCGACCCGCGCGACCGTGTAGCCGGTCTCCTCGTTGGCATAGGTGATCCGTTCCAGCACCGCGTCGAGGACCGCGCCGCGGAAGGGTTCGCGTCCGGTCATGGCAGCCGCCGGGACGCCGGGACGATGAGAATCACCGCTTCCTCGGGGTGGGACAAGACGATCTCCAGCTTCGGATGGGGTAGCAGGGTAACGGACCGAGCGGGGCAACGAACAGAACGGCCGGGGCGGGCGGTGTCCGCCCCGGACCGTGTGCCCATCCTGCCCTTCGGTCGATCGCCACCGTTCCCCGGCGCGGTCCGGCCGTCCCCTTCCGTGACCAGTACCGCGAAGTAGGTCCGCCGGCATCCTTTTCAGACACCCTCGCTAGCTCAAGGGGCGCCGCTGTTCCTCTTCAAGTGCCCGACGCAGCCGGGTGACCACGGCGTCCACGCCGGCGGAGGTGCGGAATACGACGACGGCTGTCCCGGCTTCGGCAGGTGTTTCGAGATGCTCGAGCGCCACCTCCATCGCACGGTTGAACTCCTCGCCGGGGGAGGTGGTCTCGCCTCGGAGCCAGCGTCGGAGCACATGGTTGTGGGCGGTGACGATGGCCGCGGACACCAGCTCGGCACGCAGGGCGCCGTCGGGCTCGTTGCCCATCCAGTCGCGCAGGAACCTGGCGAACAGGCGCTGATACTGCCGGATGCCGGCCACCTCGCGGGCGCGGAGTACAGGGACGGTGCTGGTCAGGCGGTAGCGGGCGCGCGCGAGCTCGCCCTCGGCGAGGTAGTGCTGCAACACGATGCGGGCGGCCTCCGCGAGAGCGAGCCCGCGGGTCTCTGGAGCGGCGGTCGCGAGCCGGGCTTCGATGTGGCCGAGCAGCACGTCGTGCTCAGGAAAGATCACGTCCTCCTTGGACCGGTAGATCCGGAAGAACGTCGTCCGACCGACGCCCGCGCGTTGCGCGATGTCGTCGACCGTCGTGCCCTCGAAGCCACGCTCCTCGAAAAGCTCGAACGCCGCCGCGACGAGCCTGTCCTTGGCCAAGCGGGCCGGCTGCTGCTCCACGGCACCGAAATTACTTGGTGGTACGTAGTTCCACAACTATGATACTGCGTACCAACACCGTGGAGGAGGAGCCAGGTGAACGCCATCAACAAGGTCGGTGTCGTCGGCTGTGGCCTGATGGGTGCCGGGATCGCCGAGGTCTGCGCCCGCGCCGGCAAGGACGTGGTCGTCGTGGAGATGACCACGCCCGCCGTGGCCGCGGGACGGCAGCGTCTGGAGACATCACTGTCCCGCGCGGAGAGCCGCGGCAAGGTGGCCAGCGCCGCGGAGGTGCTCGCACGCATCCAGGTCGTCGAGGACATCGAGGCCCTGGCCGACCGCGGCCTCGTGGTGGAGGCGATCGTCGAGGACGAGACCGCCAAGTCCGCGCTGTTCAAGCGACTCAACGACGTCGTCAAGGACCCGGACGCGGTGCTGGCCTCCAACACCTCCTCCATTCCGATCATGAAGCTCGCCGTGGCCACCGAACGGCCCACCCACGTCCTGGGTATCCACTTCTTCAACCCGGTCCCGGTGCTGTCCCTAGTCGAGCTAGTGCCGAGCCTGCTGACCGGCCCGGAGACGACCGAGCGGGCGCGGGCGTTCGTGCAGGACGATCTGGGCAAGCACGCCATCGACTGCCAGGACCGAGCGGGCTTCGTGGTCAACGCCCTGCTGATCCCGTTCGTGCTCTCGGCGATCCGGATGCTGGAGTCCGGGTTCGCCACGGCCGAGGACATCGACCAGGGACTGGTCCGTGGTGCCGCCCACCCGCAAGGACCACTGGCGCTGGCTGACCTGATCGGGCTGGACACCACCAAGGCGGTGGCCGAGTCGCTGTACGAGGAGTTCAAGGAACCCCTCTATGCGCCGCCGCCGCTGCTGGCCCGCATGGTCGACGCTGGCCTGCTGGGCCGCAAGACCGGCCGTGGCTTCTACACCTACTGAGCGCCCTAGTAACTGAAGTAACTGAGCGCCCTGGTAAGCGACCTAGCGAGCGAGGAACCCATGACCGCCACCGACTTCGACCTGTACCGACTCAGCGACGAGCACCTCGAGCTGCGCGACGCCGTACGCACCCTGGCCTACGACAAGATCGCGCCGTACGCCGCCCACGTCGACGCCCACAGCCGGTTCCCGCAGGAGGCCTACGACGCGCTGGTGGCCTCCGACTTCCACGCGCCCCACGTCCCCGCCGAGTACGACGGCGTCGGCGCCGACGCGCTCGCCACCTGCATCGTCATCGAGGAGGTCGCCCGCGTCTGCGCGTCCTCCTCCCTGATCCCCGCCGTGAACAAGCTCGGCAGCCTCCCGCTCATCCTCGGCGGCACCGACGACCTGAAACAGCGATACCTCCCACCGCTGGCCCGCGGCGAGGCCGCCTTCTCCTACGGCCTCTCCGAACGTGAGGCCGGCTCCGACACCGCTGCGATGAAGACCCGCGCCGTCCGCGACGGCGACCACTGGGTGCTCTCCGGGCAGAAGTCCTGGATCACCAACGCGGGGATCTCCGAATACTACACCGTGCTCGCCGTCACCGACCCCGACGGCCGACGCGGCGCCAACATCAGCGCTTTCATCGTGGAGAGCTCCGACCCGGGCTTCTCCGTCGGCAGCCCGGAGAAGAAGCTGGGCATCAAGGGCTCTCCGACCCGCGAGCTGCTCTTCGACGACTGTCGCATTCCCGAGGACCGTCTCATCGGGGAGCTCGGTCACGGCCTCCGGCTGGCACTGCGTACTCTCGACCACACTCGGGTGACCATCGGTGCACAAGCCATCGGCATCGCCCAGGGCGCACTCGACCTCGCCCTGGACTACGTCAAGGAGCGCAAGCAGTTCGGCAAGCGCATCGCGGACTTCCAGGGGATCCAGTTCATGCTTGCCGACATGGCCATGGCGCTGGAGGCCGCGCGCCAGATGGTGTATGTCGCCGCCGCCAAGTCCGAGCGGGAGGACGCCGACCTCACGTTCTTCGGCGCCGCCGCCAAGTGTCTGGCGTCGGACACCGCCATGCAGGTGACCACCGACGCCGTACAGCTACTCGGCGGCTACGGCTACACCCAGGACTTCCCCGCCGAACGGCTCATGCGGGACGCGAAGATCACCCAAATCTACGAAGGTACCAACCAGATCCAGCGCATCGTCATGGCCCGCCAGCTCCTCGCCGGCTAACTCCGCTGGCTCTACCCAGAGGGAGTTACCGGGCTCATGGGAGTTACCGGGTCGGCTGTAGGACAGGCTCGGTTCCGGTAGCCATCGGCGGGGTCGTGGCCGTGAGCGCGGAACCGGCCCCGCCGGGTCACCGGTCGGAGCGCCACAGCCGCCGGAACAGCTCGTAGTTCTCCCACGGCTGCGCCGTAGCGGCGCTACCCTGGCGCGGGACAGGCGACGGGCGGACGAACGTCACGGACGCTCCCGGGGCGCGGCGGGTCTCGGGAACGCGGCGGTGTCGAGCAGCCGCGCGAGCCGTCAAGGCGAACCCGGCATGAGGCCCGCGGCGCAGGGAGGATTCCGACGATGACAGGCGGCTTCGCCCACCAGGCGAACCGGCTCGCCCCGGCCCGGACGCTGCCCACCCTCGACATCGATCCCTTCCGGACCGGCGCCACGAACCGAGGTGAGTTCCTCGCCGCCCTGCGCGAGGCCTGCCACGGCCCGGGGTTCTTCTACCTGACCGGACACGGCGTCCCGGCCTCGCTCACCACCGCGATCCTCGACGTGAGCCGCCGGTTCTTCCAGCTGCCCGAGGCGTCGAAGCTGGAGATCGAGAACATCCACTCGCCGCACTTCCGCGGGTATACCCGGCTCGGGCACGAGATCACCCGGGGCCGCCCCGACCTCCGCGAACAGATCGACATCTCCGATGAGCGCCCGGCCCGTGACCTCGGCCCCGACGATCCGGTCTACCTGCGCCTCGACGGTCCCAACCAGTGGCCCGCGGCCCTGCCCGAGGTGCGTGACACCGTGCTCGCCTACATGGCGGAGCTGGGCCGGCTGGGCCGGATGCTGGTCCGGGCGTTCGCCGAGTCGCTGGGCCTGCCCGCCGACCACCTCGACCGGACCTTCGCCGACGAGCCGCGCTCGCACCTGAAGCTGATCCGGTACCGACCGGCGCCGCCCGGCTTCGGCGACGGCTACGGCCAGGGAGCCGGCTACGACCAGGGAGTCGGGGCGCACAAGGACGGCGGCTTCCTCACGTTCGTCCTCCAGGACCACGTCCGCGTGCTCCCGGAGCGGGCCCCGGCCGGCGGGCCGGGCGAGCCGGGTGAGCCGGCGGTGGGGGCGGCCGGCCTGCAGGTGGCGGACGGGGCCGACGGCTGGATCGACGCGGTCCCCGAACCCGGCGCGTTCGTCGTCAACATCGGCGAGATGTTCGAGCTGGCGACGCGGCGCTACTACCGGGCGACCGTGCACCGGGTCGTCAGCCCACCATCGGGCCACGAGCGGGTGTCCGTGGCGTTCTTCTTCGGGCCGCGGCTGTCGGCCACCCTGGAACCGGTTCCGCTGCCGGGCGAGCTGCTCCGGCAGATCACCGACGCGCCCCCGCCCGATCCGCACAATCCGATCTTCGCCCAGCACGGGGTGAACACCCTCAAGAGCTGGCTACGCAGCCATCCCGAGGTGGCGCGGCGCTACTACGCCGACGTCGAGGCCGACGTCGAGCACCCCAAAGGACCCAAAGGAAAAGCCCTGTGACGACGATCCCCCCGGGTCGGAGCTTCGAGACCCGGCAGCTCCACGCCGGAGCCGCCCCGGACCCGGCGACCGGCGCGCGCGCCGTGCCGATCTACCAGACGACCTCCTTCGTGTTCGACGACACGCGGCACGCGGCCGAGCTGTTCTCGCTGGCCGAGGTCGGCTTCACTTACACCCGGGTCGTCAACCCCACGCAGGACGTCTTCGAACAGCGCATCGCGGATCTGGAGGGCGGGGTCGCGGCCCTGGCGACCGCCAGCGGCCAGGCCGCCCAGTCCCTGGCGGTGCTGAACCTCGCCGCCGCCGGGGCGCACCTGGTGTCGTCGACCTCGCTGTACGGCGGGACGTACGCGCTGTTCAGGAACACGCTGGCGGAGTTCGGGATCGAGACCACCTTCGTCGACGACCCGGACGACCTCGACGCCTGGCGCGCGGCGATCCGGCCGAACACCGCCGCGCTCTACGGCGAGACCATCGGCAACCCCCGTGGGAACGTTCTCGACGTCGCCAGGATCGCCGAGGTGGGGCACGCCGCGGGGGTACCGCTGATCGTGGACAACACCCTGGCGTCGCCGTACCTGAGCCGCCCTCTCGAACACGGCGCCGACATCGTGGTGCACTCCGCCACCAAGTTCATCGGCGGGCACGGGACGTCGATCGGCGGTGTCATCGTCGACGGCGGGCGTTTCGACTGGGGCAACGGCCGTTATCCGCGGTTCACCGCACCGGATCCGGCCTACCACGGCCTGGTCTTCCTCGACGCGTTCCCAGAGACCGCCTACATCGTGCGGGCCCGCGCGCGGCTGCTGCGCGACCTGGGCCCGGCCCTGTCCCCGATGAACGCCTTCCTGCTGCTCCAGGGGATGGAGACGTTGTCGCTACGGATGGAGCGGCACAGCGCGGGCGCGCTGCGGGTGGCACAGTGGCTGTCCGAGCGGGACGAGGTGATCTGGGTCGCCTACCCGGGCCTGGCGTCGAGCCGCTGGTATCCGGCGGCCCGGCGCTACCTGCCCGATGGTGCCGGCGCCGTGCTGGCCTTCGGTATCCGCGGTGGTGACGCCGCCGGGCGGGCGTTCATCGAGGCCCTCGAACTGCACAGCCATCTCGCCAACGTCGGGGACGTCCGCTCGCTGGCGATTCATCCGGCGTCCACGACCCACGCCCAGCTCACCCCCGCCGAGCAGGCCAACAGCGGGGTGAGCGAGGAGCTGATCCGCCTGTCGGTCGGCATCGAGGGGGTCGACGACATCCTGGCCGACCTGGAGAAGGGCTTCCGCGCGGCCAAGGGGCACTGACCGGATTCGGCATCCGCCGCACTGCGAAGAGCCCAATATTTCACTAGCTCTATCGACAAACTCTACTTACCCCACTAAGTTTGCCTACTAGGTTTGTCAGATCAGCCGCTTGGCTGATGGTTGACCGAGCTGTCACGAGCGCCAACGTTCAGCCCTGGCTTGTTGACCGGCAACCCTCGTTCGCGAAGGGGTGCCCCGGATGAGGACACGGCCGTGCCCCCGGGTGCGGCAAGCGCGGGCCCGTACTCCCGGGCCCGAGCCGAGGGAGCTGTGAGATGTCGGGAGCGACTCGCCACGCCAGTGGCCGCTTCACGCTCGCATGCCGGTGCGGGACACAAGCCGTTGCCCACGTGCTCAGCCCCTGGGCGGGCGGGTCCGGGCAGGTGCGGCTGACCCGCCGCCTAGCCATCGACCTGCGCCGTTCGTCCAGCTGCCTCTGTTCGTCCAGCTGCCTCTGTCGCTGACACCGCCGCCCACGGCGGTCCGGTCCCGCCGACCAACCGTCCGCCCTGCTCGGCACGGCCCCGACGGCTGGCCCTGCCGCACGCCGTCGACCACCCGACCACCGACGGCCAGCCGACGGTCGGCCCGACGGCCATCCCGACAAGGAGTCTCGACACCCGATGTCCAGCAAGGTCTTCGGCGTCAGGAAACGCGTACCCCTGACGCTCGCCGCCGGAACGATCACGGGCTACACCGGGACGACGGTCGTCGACCCGACCCACGTCGATGTCCACTTCAGCGCGCCGACCTCGGCCTTCCTGCCCACCCTGGCGACGGCCTACCTGGGCATCGAAGCGCCGAGCACGCTCAGGCAGCCGCCGTCGGCGCTGTGCACGAAGATCGTCGGCAGCGGTCCCTTCATCAGCACCGGCGGTTACGTCAAGGGCAGGGGCATCGACTACACCCGCAATCCCGGCTACAAGTGGGCGCCCGCCACCGCGAAGCACACCGGCGCCGCCTATCTCGAGGCGCTCTCGATCAAAGTCATCCCCGAGGACTCGTCCCGCTACGGAGCGCTGACCAGCGGCCAGATCGACGCGATCGCCAGCGTCCCGCCGGTAAACGTGAGCCAGCTGAAGTCGACCCCCGGATTCCAGCTCCAGACCGCGTTGGCCCCGGGCGGTAACTACAGCTACTACCCGAACACCGCCAAGGGTCCCTTCGCCGACGTCCGGGTCCGGGAGGCCTTCCGCGCGGGAATCGACTGGGCGACCATCGTCGACAAGCTGTACTTCGGCGTCTTCCCGGCCGCGAAGGGCCCGCTGTCGCCGTCCACCGTCGGCTATGACAAGTCGATCGAGTCGTCCTACGGCTTCAACCCGAAAAAGGCCAACCAGCTGCTCGACGAGGCCGGCTGGACCGCTCGGGACGGCCAGGGCTACCGGACGAAGGACGACGCGCGCCTCACCGTCACGCATCCCTTCCTCAAGCAGTACGCCCGGGAGCAGCGCGACACCCTCGCAGACCAGATCCAGGCCGCTGCGAAGCAGCTCGGCATCGTGGGCGAGTCGGGGTCGGGCAAGACCACGACCGCCCGGCTACTGCTGGACCTCGAACAGGCCGACTCCGGCACAGTCGACGTCGACGGCACAAGCTGGCGTGAGATCGACGAGCGGACCAGGCGCGGGCTGCGGCAGCGGATCCAGGTGATCTACCAGGACCCGCTGAGTTCATTCGACCCCCGCCACCCCGCCCAGAAGATCATCAGCGAGCCGCTGGCGGTGCAGGGGGTTCGCCGCGCCGCGCGCCGGGCCCGCGTCCTCGAACTGATCGAGCAGGTCGGGCTGGACGAGAGCGTGCTCGACCGCCGGCCGCGCCAGCTGTCGGGGGGGCAGCGCCAACGGGTCGCGATCGCCCGGGCGCTCGCCCCGCGACCGCGGGTCATCATCTGCGACGAGCCGGTCTCCGCCCTCGACGTCTCCATCCAGGCGCAGGTGCTCGACCTGCTGGCCGATCTGCAGGCGCGGCTGGGGATCTCCTACGTCTTCATCTCCCATCACCTCGGCGTGATCTACCACGTCAGCGACCGGGTCCTGGTGATGAAGGACGGGCAGGTCGTGGAAGCCGGGGACGTCGAGGAGCTGTTCGCAAACCCCCGCCACGAGTACACCCGCAGCCTGCTCGCCGCGCTCCCCACCCTCGACGGCGCGGCGCTGCGCCCCCGGCCCGCCGACGACGGTGCCGCCGGACCGCCCCAGTGAGAGACGAGCCGACCGACCTGAAAGGTTCGCGATGAGTGAGATCCCATTGGCCGTCCTCGACCTCGTCCCGGTCAGTGATGGCGGCACGAACGGCGAAGCACTGCGCAACACCGTCGATCTGGCCCGGCGGGCGGAGGAGTTCGGGTACGAACGCTACTGGTTCGCGGAACATCACCTCAATCCCGGCGTCCTCGGCGTCTCCCCCGCCGTCGCCATCGCCCTGGTGGCCGGAGCGACGAGGACCATCCGGCTGGGGTCGGCCGGGGTGCAGGCCGGACACCGCACCCCGCTGTCGGTGGTTGAGGAGTTCGGCCTCATCGACGCCCTGCACCCGGGCCGCCTCGACCTCGGGATCGGACGCTCGCCCGGCCGGCCCCCGGGCCCGGCGGGCCGGTGAACGACCCGGCAGCCGAACGAAGCCTGATCTCGGCGGCGGCGGCCTGCTCCGCCGGGCTCGACGGGGCGGACCACAGCATCGAGCAGCGGGCCGAGAACGGCCTGCTGATCCCCAAGCGCTACGACTTCCGCGGGCTGCTCGGCTCGTCGCGGCTGGGGCTGATGCTGTCGCTGCTGCAGCAGCCGAACGCCTACACCCCGGACTACGCCGAGCAGATCGACGACGTCCTCGCGCTGCTGCGCGGAACCTATCGCTCGGCCGACGGCCTCCAGGCGCGCACCTACCCCGGTGAGGGCGCGAACGTGCAGGTCTGGATCCTCGGGGCATCCGGCGGATCGAGCGCCGCCGTCGCCGGCGAGCGCGGGCTGCGGTTCGCGGCAGCCCAGGCCTCCCCCGGCATCCCAGGCCTCCCCTGACCTCC
>NZ_CDXDOR010000074.1:0-20200 GCF_978021225.1 Frankia sp. CeTa3Moorea
GGTGGATTATGGTCGCCTGCCGCCCGGGGGGCGGGTCGCGGGACCTCGGCGGCGGGCGGGCCGGGCAGCCGGTCGGGGCCGGTTCTGGTCGACCAGGCCGGAGATGGCGGCGCCGACAATGCCCGCCTCGTTCTGGAGCTGCGCGGGGACCACTCGGGTACGCACCTCGAGCTGGTCGAGGTATTTGTCCGCTCTCTTGCTCACCCCACCACCGATGATGATGAGGTCGGGCCAGAGCAGCGCCTCGAGGGTGTTGAGGTACCTGGTCACCCGCTTGGCCCACTTCTCCCAGGAGAGGCCCTCGCGTTCCCGGGCCGCATCGGACGCCCTGGTCTCCGCGTCGTGTCCGGAGATCTCCAGGTGGCCGAGTTCGGTGTTGGGCACGAGCTGGCCGTGGAGGAACAGCGCGGTACCGATCCCGGTTCCGAACGTCGTCACGACGACTAGGCCGGTGGTGTCGCGCCCGGCGCCGAAGGCCATCTCGCCGATGCCCGCCGCGTCCGCGTCGTTCACCACGGTGATGTCCACCGGGCCCGTGGCGGCGGCCGACCCGCTCAGCGCCTCGGCGAACAGGGAGACCACGTCGGTGCCGATCCAGGACGGGGCGATGTTCGCCGCCGTGAGCGCCACCCCGTTCTTGACCACTGCGGGGAGGGTGGCTCCCACCGGTCCCGACCAGCCGAAGCGGCCGACCACCTCCGCCACGGTCGCGGCCACTGCGGCGGGCTCGGCCGGCTGCGGAGTCGCCAGCCGGAACCTGGGCGCGGCCAGCGACCCGTCCTCGACGTTGACCGGAGCGCCCTTGATCCCGCTTCCGCCGACGTCAACCCCGAAGACCTGCATCGCCGAGCCCTCCCCTACCGATGTTCTGGCCCTGCCGGCCCTGCCGGCCCTGCCGGCCCTGCCGCCGGTGCCGCTGCGGTGCCGTGGGCCGAACCGCCGCCCAGCGACCGCGGACGTCCGTCGACCGCACGAGTCGTAGTCTCGCAGGCGATCGGGGCGGCCACGGTCCGACTGCCCACGTCGTGGCCTCTTCGTCCCGATCGCGTCCCGCCGGTGAGCCCGCCGCCGCGTGGCCCGGCTCGGGACGAGCCGCGACTCAGACGAACGGCTCTTACCCTGGAGGAATGAGCCTCACTGACACCCATGGTCGCATCGCGACGGACCTGCGGGTGTCGTTGACGGACCGCTGCAACCTCCGGTGTACCTATTGCATGCCGGCCGAGGGGCTCGCGTGGCTCCCCGGCGAGCGGATGCTGACCGACGACGAGGTAGTCCGGCTGGTCGGCGTCGCGGTTGGACGGCTCGGCGTGACCGAGGTCCGCCTTACCGGCGGTGAGCCCACGCTGCGTCCGGGTCTGGTGGAGCTGGTGGCGCGGCTCGCGGCCCTGCGGCCGCGGCCCGAACTGTCCGTCACCACGAACGGCCTGATCCTGACCCGCCTGGCGGGCCCGCTGCGGGCCGCCGGTCTGGACCGGATCAACGTCTCCCTGGACACGCTGGACGCGGACCGGTTCGTCCGGATCACCCGCCGGGAGCGGCTCGGCGACGTGCTGGCCGGACTGTCCGCCGCCGCCGCGAGCGGGCTCACCCCGGTCAAGGTCAACAGCGTCCTCGCCCGGGGCGTCAACGACGACGAAGCCCCCCGGTTGCTGCGCTGGTGTCTGCGGGAGGGCTACGAGCTGCGATTCATCGAGCAGATGCCGCTGGACGCGCAGCACGCGTGGCGTCGGGACACGATGGTGACGGCCGGCGAGATTCTTGCCTGCCTGCGGGCGGAGTTCACCCTCACGCCGCTGCCAGGCCGCGGCAGTGCGCCCGCCGAGCTGTTCGAGGTGAACGGTGGGCCTGGGCGGGTGGGGGTGATCGCCTCGGTGTCGGCGCCGTTCTGTGCGGCCTGTGACCGGGTCCGGCTGACCGCCGACGGCCAGGTGCGTGACTGTCTGTTCGCCCGGCGGGAGAGCGATCTGCGGACCCCCATGCGTGCCGGCGCGGACGACGAGCGGCTCGCGGCTCTGTGGCGGGCGGCCGTGCGGGGCAAGAAGGCGGGGCACGGCATCGACGAACCGACCTTTCGGCAGCCGGACCGGCCGATGTCCGCGATCGGCGGATGACGGTGGCCCGGTCCGGGTCGCATGCCGGTGCCCCCGCGGGTTGGAGTGCCCTGGTGCTGGCCGGGGGTGGGGCGCGCCGGCTCGGCGGCCGGGACAAGACGGCGGTGCTGGTCGGCGGTTCCACCCTGCTCGACCGGGTGCTGTCCGCGGTGCCGGACGCCGAACGGGTGGTCATCGTCGGTCCCCGGCGCGACCTGGCCGTCGATCCGGTTCCGCCTGGTCGGGTGCGCTGGTGTCGGGAGGATCCGCCCGGCGGGGGACCGGTCGCGGCGATCGCCGCCGGCCTTGTCGAGATCACCACACCGTTCGTCGCCGTCCTCGCCGCCGACCTGCCGTTCCTGACCGGCCGGGAGATCGCGCTGCTGCGCCGCGGGGTCGAGGACCCCGCGGCGCAGGCCGCGCTGCTGGTCGACCCGGACGGCCGCCGGCAGTTTCTGGCCGCGGTGTGGCGGACGGCCTCGCTGTGGGCGGCGCTACCCGCGGATCCGATCGGGCGCCCGGTGCGCGGCCTGTTCGCCGACCGTCCGGTGACCGCGGTCCAGGCGGCCGCCCGGACCTGCCTCGACTGCGACGAACCGGCGGATGTGGCGCGGGCCCGCCGCTGGGCCGCGGTGGGCGAGCGTGGCCCGGCCCGGCACGATGGACCTATGACCTCCGCCGATGACCAGCAGCCTGATCACCAGTCGCGGTCCGAGCATCGGGCTTCGGTGGGCCCGCCGCCCCCGGAGGCCGGACGTCATCGCCCGCCGCCCGCCGCGGCCGTCGGTTCGGGTGCCGGCAACGTCCTGGACAAGAACCTCCTGGAGCGGGACGTCCTGGCGCAGTGGGTGTCGGACGTCTGCGCCGAGCTCGGCCTCGACGCGGCACGGATCGACGTGGGCGCCGTCCTCGATCTCGCGCGCGACGTCGCCCACGGGGTCGCGCGTCCCGCGGCGCCACTCACCGCGTTCCTGGTCGGTCTGGCCGCCGGCCGGAACGCGGGCGGTGCCCACGGTGAGGATGGCGAAGGCGAGGGTGCCGGCGAGGGCGAGGGGGGTACGGATGGTGAGCGGGAGGCCGCGGCGGCGCGCGCGGCGACGTCGGCCGTGCTCGGCCTCCTGGCGCGGGCGGGGACCGGGTCCGCTCAGCCCATCCGGCCCGGACCCGCCTCGTCGAGGTAGCCGCGCATGTCGATCGCCATGGTGTGCACCGCGTCCTGGTCCGGCTCCGCGTACTCCTCGCCACGCGCCGACGCCCGCGCATATCCGAAGGTCAGCCTCGGCAGTACCTGCGTCGGTGTGTCCATCCCGCCCTCCCAGCCAGGTTCGTCCCCGGCGAAGGCGGCAGGTCCGGAGGGCAGGTCGCCGGAGGTGGGGGAGGCCGTCACGACGACCCAGTCGATCACGCCGAGTATGATGATCGCGGCGAGCGCTGGCAGGGCCGCGACCGGGTTCCAGGCGGCCAGCCCCACCAGGACGAACACCGCGACCACCGTCAGTCCGCCGATGAGGTGCCGCCGCGCGGGACGAAGCGCGGGAACCTTACGACCATGCCGATAGTGCGCCATACCGACAGTGTGCCTGGGATGCCGCGTTCGGCCCGACCGTGGCCGCACCGCCCGAGTGCGGCCAGGGTGCCTCACCTGGGATGGTGTTTCACCCGACCCGGGGCCCGACCTGGGGCCCGACCTGGAGGAGGCGTGCGGCATGCCGGGGACGTTGGTTCGACCAGCGGGGGATCGGGGTATGCCGCACAGGCCGATCCGAGGCCGGGCAGCGGCGTCCACCTCGATGTCGGCGTTCGTGTTGCCCAGCAGGCGGATCATGACTTATTGTGACCGCCTTGACTCCTGCGGTCACCGAGTCGGGGTTCGGTGTGCCGGGGCGGCGTCGGGCACCCGGAGCATTCGACAGCGGAGGGTATGTACTTTCTCTCTTTTTAGCGAAGGTTGCGTATGTCGACCCCGTCCTGAGTCACACTTTTCGAAGGAAAGCAAAGGACCATGGCCCGGCGCCGCACCATGTGTTCAACCTCGCGAAGCTGGAGGTTCGCCGTGGAGGCTCGACGTCGGATGACACGTCCGCGCCGAAAGTCCGCCCCTGGCACCCTGCTGATGCTCAGCGTAATCGTCTCGGTGTTCCTCGCCGCCGCTGCCTGCGGCTCGCCGAGTTACGAATACGTAACCAACAAGAAGGACGGCGCGTTTGTGCGCGTCCCGACCGGGTGGAATCACCAGGAGATGCCCGGGCCTGCGCTTTTCGGGATCGACGCCCGCAACGTCAGCCCCGAGATGCTGCGCGGTCTCATGTCGCGGGAATGGGTCGTCGGCATCGACGCGGCCCAGCGGTTCGACAACACCCGGCTCCTCGTGCCGGACGCAACGCAGCCGAAGGGGTTCGTCCAGGTTCGCCACCTGCTCCCGGAGGAGGCCAACGCGGTCTCCACCAACGATCTGCGCAACTTCGTCCTCTCCGTCGACGACGCGGTGGCCGCGCAGGAGCAGGCCGTGCGGCAGAATCCCTATGGTGCGCGGCTGACGCCGAACTTCCTGCTACTCGCGGACGAGGTTGTGCACAAGAAGGACGGTGTGCACGGGGTGCACCTCGTTTACCAGGTGCAGACCCAGGCCGGACTGGTCACTATTGATCAGACGAGCCTGCTCGACAATGGTCAGCGAGTGCTCTACCAGCTGATCCTCGCGTGTTCGTCGCTGTGTTACGCCACGCATGGTCAGCAGATCGGCGATGTCGCCAAGTCCTTCACGATCGAGCCGACGGACCGAGGTCAGTAGCCATGGGCGTGAGAGACCAGGCAGGTGGGACCGCCGACGGCGGGGACCCGAAGCCGAATGCTGCCGGTCCGGCCGGTCCCGGCCCCGGTGGCACGGATACGGAGGCGGAACCGGCGAGCGCGACCGCCGGCAAGCCACGCCGCCGTCCCCTCGCCTTCTGGGACCGGGTGAAGTTCCTGCTCCTGCTCGGGGCGGTCTTCGTCTTCGTCGTGGCGGCCGACGTGTCCGGCAACCCGTTGATGACGTGGGCCGACTCGATCCGCATCCAGGCCAGGAACAGTTGGTGGATCCTGGCCCTGCTGGGCGTGGAACTGGTGCACCAGCTCCACATGTTCCTGGGCGAACGGTGGTCGGGCTACTACGTCTTCTGGACCGATCGGGTCTTCGGGCAGGCCGAGCGTCGGCTCCTGCGGCTCAACGACTGGAACCGGTACCGGGTCAGCCGTGCGCTGAAGTGGATCGTCGGGGCCGCGCTCGTCCTGTTCGTCTACGCCCGCCTGGCCGACACCTCGGTCTTCGACGCGATGGTGAACGCCCCCGGCGCGGTCTGGAAGGCCATCCCGGCGGTTCTGCAGATCGTCCTGCTCATGGTTCTCGTCGTCGGCCAGTTCGTCGTGATGTTCTGGTTCCTGTCCAAGGGCGGCGTCGACGTCTACTTCCCCGAGGACATCACCACCCGTTTCGCCGACGTGTGGGGGCAGGACCACGTCGTCAGCCGGGTGAAGGAGAACGTTTTCTACCTGGAACGGCCGGAGGAGATCGAGAGCCGGGGTGGTCATGTTCCCGGCGGCATCCTGCTCTGGGGGCCGCCGGGCACCGGCAAGACGCTCATCGCCGAGGCGGTCGCGGGAGAGACCGGGAAGCCCTTCGTGTTCGTCGACCCGGGTGCCTTCCAGGCGATGTTCATTGGGGTCGGCATCCTCAAGGTGAAATCGCTGTTCCGCAAGCTGCGCAAGCTCTCCCTGCGTTATGGCGGGGTGATCGTCTTCTTCGACGAGGCCGACACGCTGGGGAGCCGGGGTCAGCTCGCCGGGGGATTCGGCCGCGGGGCCGGAACCGGCGCCCGGTCGTGGTTCGCCCGTTCGGGGTCCCCCGGATCGGTGGGCGAGGCCGCTCCGGGGGACCTGTGCAACGGCCTGTCCTACCTGAGCGGGGCGGCCCGCGCGGAGATCACCCGTGAGCAGTTTGTGGTGGGCGGGGGCGGCGGCGGTGGTTTCGACGGCACCCTGCAGGCGCTGCTCACCGAGATGTCCGGCCTGAAGAAGCCGCGGGGCTTCCTCAACCGGGTGGTGCGCCGGACGTTGGGCATGCGGCCCAAGCCACCGCCCAAGTACCGCATCCTCGTCATGATGGCGACGAACATGCCGCAGTCGCTCGACGAGGCACTGCTGCGCCCCGGCCGCATCGACCGGCAGTACAAGGTGGGCTATCCCAGCAAGGAGGGCCGGATCCGCACCTTCGAGGGCTATCTGTCGAAGGTGTGCCACGAGCTCACGCCGGATCAGATCGACCGGCTGGCCATCATGAGCCCGGAGGCCACCGGGGCGACCATCAAGGACACCGTCAACGAGGCTCTGGTCCAGGCGGTGAAGGACGGCCGGGAGGTCATCACCTGGCAGGACATGCTCCGGGCCAGGGTGATCAAGGAATACGGCCTCGCCGACGACCACGAGCACATCGACCGGGAACGGCACAGCATCGCCCTGCACGAGGCGTGCCACGCCGTCGTCGCCTACCGGATGCAGCGCGGGCGGGTGATCGACCTCGCCACCATCGAACGCCGCGGCGGCGTCGGCGGGTTCGTGGCGCACGTCGCGGTCGAGGACCGCATGTTCATGTGGAAGTCCGAGATCGAGGTGCAGGTGATGGTCTCCCTCGCCTCGCTCGTCGGCGAACGGATGTTCTTCGAGGGGGACAATACCGTCGGTGTCGGCGGCGACCTGCGCAGCGCGACCCTGCTCGTGGCCAACTTCATCTCCTCGGCGGCGATGGGGGAGACTCTGGCCTCGCGCCTGTCCATGCTGGAACAGGAGATGGGTAACGCCTCCATCGACGCCGACCGGCCGTTCGGCGAGCAGGTCGAGGGCAAACTTCGGGAGCTCTACGCCCGTACCGAGAAGGTGCTCGCCGCGAACCGGCGGGAGATTCTGGCCCTCACCCACGCGCTGGAGACCCACAAGACGATCACCGGTGAGGATGTGGAGGCCATTATGGAGGGGCACCTCGGTCCCACCGTCGACGGCCGCCGTTACCACGAGCCCGACTTCCTTGCTGTCGCCGAAAGCTATCACTCCAACGCGGTCCAGGCTCATCGTGGGCAGACCCATGAGCTGCACACACTCCCCGACCTCGGCCGGGCGGCCGTCAGCCCCGCCGAGGCGGCACCCGCGGCCGGATCGGACTGAGCCGACCCGGGTCCGGACGTGTGCCCTTCACGGTCTTGCCCTTCACGGTCTTGGTTCGAAGGGAGCCGAAGGCGTACAACGCCGCGCCGATGGCCGCGCCCGCGGCCAGGAGCAACCCAGCGCGCGCGCCGAAGGCCTGGGCGACCCAGCCGGCGATCGGGCCGCCGACCGGCGTCGTGCCGAGGAACGCGACCGACCACAGCGCCATCACCCGCCCGCGCATCGCCGGGTCGGCCGAGAGCTGGACCGTGGCGTTCCCGGTCGAGATGAAGGCGACGCTCGTCGCGCCCAGCAGCACCATCGTCGCGATCTCGAGCGGCAGCGTCGGCGCGGCGGCGGCGAGCAGCAGGATGACACCGAAGGTCATCGCGGTCAGGCTCAGGGCCCGGGGCCCGATCCGGCGGCGGCGGGCGACCAGCAGGCCGCCGACGACCGCGCCCGCTCCCATGGCCGAGGTCATCAGGCTGTACGTGGCCGCGGTGCCCCCGAAGGTCTCCCGGGCCAGGAGCGGCAGCACGACCTGGAACTCGTAGGACAGCGTGCCGATCACCACCATCATGACCAACGGTACGCGCAGCGCCGGCGTGCGGCGCACGTAGGCGAAGCCGGCCCGCAGCTGCCCCGGCGCCCGGTGTATCGGCGGATGATCGTACAGCGCTGAGATGTCCAGGCGGTGCAGGGCGAACAGGACCGCGCCGAAGGAGGCCGCGTTGATGAGGAAACAGCCGGCGGTGCCCGCGAGCACGATGACGACGCCGGCGATCGCCGGGCCGACGATGCGCGCCGCGTTTATCGCGACCGAGTTCAGGGTGACCGCGTTCGGAAGGTGCTCCGGCCCGACCATCTCCTGGACAAAGCTCTGCCGGGCCGGGTTGTCGACGGCGTTGCACAGGCCGATGAGCGCGGCGGCCACCCCGACCATCCAGAGCTGGGCCGTACCGGTGAGGTCGAGGATGCCCAGAGCCAGCGCGGCGAGCCCGGAACCCACCTGTGTGCAGATCAGCAGGCGGCGCCGGTCCGTCCGGTCGGCGAGCAGACCGCCGTAGGGCCCGAAGAACAGCACCGGCAGGAACTGGGCGGCGGTGACGAGGCCGAGCGCCGTGCCGGAGGCGCCGAGCGAGAGGACCAGCCAGCCGAGGGCGATGGTCTGCATCCATGTCCCGCAGAGCGAAACGATCTGGCCGCCGAGGAAGAGCCGGAAGTTCGGCACCCGCAGGGCGGCGAACGTGCCACCTGCCGCCTTCGATGCCGAACCGGCTACCTTCTCCATCTGCAGGGTCATACGTGCACCTCCAGTGAGGGCAACGCCGGCCGGCAGATCGTTATTTCGCATCAGGTAAACATTTTCCTCCAGGGCGGGTTCTAGTAACAGAGTGGCTCTGATAGCCAGGAGTGGCCCTGGCGATACGGGCGGGGTGTCGGTTGGAGTTCACCGCATCGCGGCCCGCTATGCGAAGCGCCGGCTGCGACCCGAGGTCCGCGGGTTGCAGCCGGCGCGTGGCGGGCGGCTGCCATGGTCGCCGCCCGGTTACCGGGATCTTGTGTTATCGGGATCTTGTGTTATCGGGGATCCGGTGTTACCGGGGATCTTGTGCTACTGGAATCCCAGTACTAACGGGGGGATCCGGATGTTACAGGGGGATGTTGCCGTGCACGTTCTTGTCGGTGCGGGAACGGGTCAGTGCGTCGGCGAGGGCGGAGGCAACCGCGCCCCGGGTGGCGGCGGGGGTGACGACCGCGTCGACGACGCCGAGTTCCACGGCGCGGTCGATGCCACCGACGGTGCGGATGTGCTCCTCGGTCAGCTCCGCCAGGACGCTGGGGCGGCGCTGGGCCGGGACCTCGGCGAGCTTGCGGCGGTGCAGAATGCCGACGGCGGCCTCGGCGCCCATGACGGCGACCTGGGCGGTCGGCCAGGCGTACACGGCGGTCGCGCCCAGGCTGCTGGCGTTCATTGCGATGTACGCGCCGCCGTACGCCTTGCGGGTCACGACGGTGACGCGCGGCACGGTGCATTCGGAGAAGGCGTAGAGCAGCTTCGCTCCCCGCCGGACCACGCCTTCCCATTCCTGGCCCACACCCGGCAGGTAACCGGGCACGTCGACGAGCACGACCAGCGGAACACCGAAGGAGTCGCACATCCGGACGAACCGGGAGGCCTTCTCAGCCGAGGTCGCGTCAAGGCATCCACCACGGCGCAGCGGGTTGTTCGCGACCACCCCGACGGTACGCCCGCCGAGGCGCCCCAGCACCGTCACGATGTTCGGCGCCCACCTCGGGTGCAGCTCGACGGCCTCGCCCTCGTCGTCGAGCACCGCCTTCACGAGCGGACGCACGTCGTAGGCCCGCCGGGGATTGTCGGGCAGCAGTTCCCCGAGCTCGCGTCCGGTGACGGGGCCGATGTCGCGCTGATCGGCCAGCAGCACCGCGACCGCCCGGGTCCGCTCGACGGCCTCGTCCTCGGAGTCGCAGGTCACGTGCACGACGCCGCTGCGCCTGGAGTGCACGTCCGGCCCACCCAGGCTGTCGGCGGTGCATTCCTCACCGGTCACCGAACGCACCACGTCCGGGCCGGTGACGAACACCTTCGCCCCCGGGCCCATGATGACGATGTCGGTCAGGGCCGGCCCGTAGGCGGCCCCACCGGCGGCGGCCCCGAGCACGAGCGAGAGCTGCGGGATCCGGCCGGAGGCCCGCACCGTGGCGGCGAAGATCCGGCCGACTCCGTCAAGCGAGGCGACACCCTCCTGAAGCCGGGCGCCTCCCGAGTGCCAGATCCCGACGACCGGGCAGTTCATCCGGACGGCGGACTCGATGGCATGAACGATGCGGGCACAGCCGTCGCGCCCCATCGCGCCACCCTGTACCGTCGGGTCGGTCGCGAAGGCGACGATTTCGTTCCCGTCGACAAGCCCTTGCCCGGCAACGACTCCGGACGTGTCGCTGACCGCGAATAGCGACAGGGTGTCTGGATCGAAAAACCGGGCGAGCCGAGCCTGAGGCGTGCGGGGGTCGACTCGGTCGATCGTGGACAGACTCACCGTGCGTCTCCTTGCCTGAGCGGCGTCGGACTGCTTCGCAGGAGGTCGATACGCGACCACCTGTGGTATGCGCCGGCTTCCGCTGGGCACTCGGTCCGGCGATCATGACGCTCGCCGGAACGGCGGGCGGTGTCGCGGCGGTGGTGGGTAGCCGGCGCCGCGGCGGGTGACATCGGGTGGTGGTGGTGCGGCGGGTGGTGGTGCGGCGGGTGGTGGTGCGGCTGGTCAGGCGGTGAAGGCCAGGCAGATGTCGTGACCGCCGAACCCGAACGAGTTCGACAGCGCGGCGCCCGAGCCGATTGTCCGGTTGTCGATCCGCACGACGTCGAGCGCGATCTCGTCGTCGAGAGCATCGAGGTTGCGCGTCGCGGGAACCAGGCGTTCCCGCAGCGCCAAGACGCTGAACACGGCCTCGACCGCGCCGGCGGCACCGAGCAGGTGCCCGGTGGTCGACTTGGTCGACGTCACCGCGATCTCGTCAGTGTGGTCGCCGAAGGCGCTGCGCAACGCCAGCGCCTCCGCCGCGTCACCGGCGGGGGTGGACGTGGCGTGGGCGTTGACGTGGACGATGTCACGGGGTTCCAACGAGCCGGACCGCAGCGCCGCCCGGATCGCCCGGGCCGCGCCGGCACCGGTCGGCTCCGGCGCGGCGATGTGGTAGGCGTCCGAGCTGATGCCGGCGCCGGCCAGGGTGCCGTGAACCCGGGCACCGCGGGCGGCCGCGTGCTCGGCCGACTCGAGGATGAGGATCGCCGCGCCCTCGCCGAGCACGAAGCCATCCCGTGCCTTGTCGAACGGACGGGAGGCGGCCTCGGGTGCGTCGTTGCGGCGGGACAGCGCCTGCATCTGCGCGAAGCCGGCCATGGTCAGCGCCGAGATCGCCGCCTCGCTACCGCCGGCGATCACGACGTCGGCGCGCCCGGCCCGGATGATGTCCAGCGCCAGCGCGATGGCCTCCGACCCGGAGGCGCACGCGCTGACTGGGGCGTGCACCCCCGCCTTCGCGCCGAACGCCAGGCCCACGGTGCTGGCCGGGCCGTTCGGCATGAGCATCGGCACCAGGTGCGGGGACACCCGCCGGGGGCCCTTCTCCCGGATCACGTCATGCTGGTGGAGCAGGGTGAGCACGCCCCCGATCCCCGAGGCCACACACGCGGCGAGGCGCTCCTGGTCGACCTCGGGTGAGCCCGCGTCAGCCCACGCCTCACGCGCGGCGGTCAGAGCCAGCTGCTGGCTGCGGTCGAGGGTACGAGCCTCGACTCGACCCAGCGGCGGCTCCACCGCCAGCGGCGCGGCGATCTGGACCGGGAGCTGCTCGACCCAGTCCTCGGTGAGACGCCGGACGCCGGAGCGGCCCGAGAGCAGACCCTCCCACGTCGAGGCGACATCGCCACCGAGGGGAGTGGTAGCCCCGAGGCCGGTGACGACGACCTGCCTGGGGGTCGTGGTCACGCCGCGACACCTGCCCGCTGAATGTAGGAAACCGCGTCACCGACGGTCTTGAGGGTCTTCACGTCGTCGTCCGGGATCTTCACCCCGAACTTCTCCTCCGCGGCGACGACCACCTCGACCATGGACAGCGAGTCCACGTCCAAGTCGTCGATGAAGGTCTTGTCGGCCGTCACGTCGGCCGGGTCGACACCGGCGACCTCTTCGAGGATGACGGCGAGACCGGCGAGGATGTCAGCTTGGGACATGATTGTTCCTCCTGATGGGATGTTGTCGGTCGGTGGCGGGTGGTGCGCGGGGCTGCCGCGTACCAGCGCGGAAGCGCGGGCGCCTGGATCAGGGGCGCGGTCGGGCTGGTGGTCATCGGACGCCTCGCCGCAGTGCGGTGCGGGACGGTCGCGGCGTCGAGGGTTGGTCGAGGGTTGGTCGAGGTTGTCAGGGGCAGCGTACGAGCTGCCCGCAGTAGGTCAGGCCGGCACCGAAGCCGAACAGCAGCACCGGGTCTCCCCGGCGGATCTCGCCGCTTTCCAGCAACCGGCTGAGTCCCAGCGGAATGCTTGCGGCGGAGGTGTTGCCGGCGTCGACCACATCGCGGGCAACGGCGGCGTTCGTGGCGCCGATACCCGTCACCAACGCTTCGACGACCCGCAGGTTAGCCTGGTGCGGAACGATACCCGCGAGGTCCTCGGGTGCCACGCCGGCTTGCTCGCAGATCTGGCGGAGGACCGGGACCAGGGAGATCGCCCAGCGGAACACCGCTTGGCCCTCCATGCGGAAGACGTTGTCGCCGTAGCCGGGGACCTGGATCGTCTCGGGCCGGGACCCATCGTGCCCCCAGACCGCGGGGCCGATCTCGTTCGTCTCCGCCGGGCCGACCACGGCTGCTCCGGCACCGTCGGCGAGCAGGATGCAGGTGCTGCGATCGTCCCAGTCGGTGTAGTCCGACAGCCTTTCGGTGGCCACCACGAGCACGTTGCGCAGGGTGCCGGCGCGCACCATGCCGGCGGCCGTCGACACCGCGTAGCTGAAACCGGCGCAGGCGCCGTTGATGTCGAACGCCCCGGCCCGGCCGGCCCCGATGCGATGGGCGATCTGCGGACCGGCACCCGGGATCTGGGAGGGAGAGGTGCAGGTCGCCCCGATCACCAGATCGATCGAGTCGGCGGTGAGGCCGGCGGCGGCGAGCGCCTTCTCCGCGGCCGCGGCGCCCATCGCGACGATGGTCTCCTCGTCGTCGGCGATGCGCCGGCTGGCGATGCCGGTACGGGCCTGGATCCAGGCGTCGGAGGTATCGACCCGCTGGGCGATCTCGTCGTTGGTCACCACCCGGGCCGGGCGGTAGACGCCGAGGCCGAGCATGCGGGCACCGGTCAGCTCGGTCATGCCCGCGCTCCCACCAGGGCGTCGTCCGTCGTCGAGCCCGGTGGAGTTCCGGGGGCCGAGCCCGCCGGGCTCGCCGGGCTCGCGCTCAGGAGCTGGTCGCCGAGGTACTCGGCGACCAGCTCGCGGGCCGCGGGCAGGTCGTCGGGGCTCTTCACCGCGTGGATCGTGACACCGGGCAGTTCCCGGCGGGCGAGCCCGGCGAGAGCACCGGCCGGGGGGAGTTCGACGACCGCACCGACCCCGAGATCGCGCAGCGTCGCGAGACACAGGTCCCACCGGACCGGCGCCGCGACCTGGGCCACCAGCCGGCTGATCAGCTCGGCCGGGTCGGTGACGATCGCCCCGTCGGCGTTGGACAGCGCGGCGGCCCGCGGCACCCCGGGCCGGATGCCGCCCGCGACCGCGGCCAGCGCGTCGCGCGCGGAGGACATGTGCCGGGTGTGAAAGGCGCCGGCGACGGACAGGGGACGCAGCCGGACACCCGCGGGCGGCTCCGCGGCGAGCCGGGCGAGGTCGTGGGCGGTGCCGGCGGCGACGATCTGCCCGGCACCGTTGCGGTTGGCGGCGGTCAGGCCGAGTTCGCTCAACCGGGCGGCCACCGCCTCGGGATCACCGCCGAGCAGCGCCGTCATGCCGGTCTCGACCCGGGCGGATGCCTCGGCCATCGCGCGTCCCCGCAGGGCCACCAGGACGAGGGCCTCCTCGGCGGTGAGGGTACCGGTGAGGGCTGTGGCGGTGATCTCGCCGACGCTGTGACCGGCCAGCACCAGGGTGTCCGATCCGACTGGGGAGGTGACCGGCAGCCCGAGCTGTTCGGCCGCGATCAGCCCGCTCGCGACGATCAACGGCTGGGCGATCGCCGTATCCCGGATTGTCTCGGCGGGCGCCTCGCACCCGGCTTCGAGCAGGTCGATCCCGGCTGCGGCGGACCACCAGCGCAGCCGTTCCTCCGCCCCCGCGAGACCGCGCCAGGCGCGGAGCTGTCCGGGGGTCTGTGCACCCTGGCCGGGCGCGAGGATCGCGAGCACCTGTTCACTTAACCCCTCACGAGGACTGGTTGTCGCTGGCGGCTACTCACCGATGTGTCGACCGGCTGTTGTAGGTGTCCTACAAACCGATCTGTTTGGATCGGACGTTACTGCGCGACGCCGACATCGGCCTGGAATGGCATGACGGACCTGCAAAGTAGTTCGATGTGACCATTCTCGCGCGGGGGTGAGAGGGGCGTGGGAGGACTTGAACGATCATGTTTTTCCTGTAGGTAACACACCGTCGAGGCGTCCCAGAACGAGCGCAATATGCAGGATGAAGCGTTCGCGGTGGTCCGCCGGATCCAGCCCGCACACCTCGGCGGCCTTACGGAGTCGGTAGCGGACCGTGTTGGTGTGGAGATACAGCGCCCGGGCCGTCGCCTCCAGCGACGAGCCGAAGTCGAGATAGGCCCCGGCGGTCTCCAGTAGCGGGGTACCGGCGTCGCGCAGCGGGACGTACACCTCGTCGATGAGCGCCCGCCGGGCGTCAACGTTCCCCGCGAGGGCGAGTTCCGGGAGCAGGGCGCGGGCCATGACCGGCCGGGGCGCGGCCGGCCAGGCGGTGACCACGTCCGTGGCGGCGAGGGCGACCCGCGCCGCGTGCGGTGCCCCGGTCAGGTCACCGACCACCGGGCCGATCACCACCGGGCCCGGCCCGCAGGCGGGAAGCAGTGCCCGGGCCGCGTCGAGGACGGTGTTCACCGGCGCGGTGCCGCCGGCCGGGCGGGTACCCGCGGTGGGGGGAGGTTCGACGCTGTTCTCCGGCTGGAGGGTCATCTCGGGACGGCCGATGCCGTCCCTGCCGGCAGTGAAATTCCCGCCGACCACCATCACCAGGCGATCATGGTGGACCCCGGCGAGAACCTCCAGTTGGGCCATGCGGGCGAGCCGGTGCGCCTCGTCGACCACCACCTCCGGCGAGTTGCTCCCGGCCGTGCCGACGATGACGGTGACGGACGGCGGGTTACGCCAGCCCACCGCGGCCGCCCGTGACGGCAGTGCCCGGTCGACCTCGCCCCGGACCACGTGGTCGACGACCAGCGCCTCCAGCCGGGCGTCCCAGGCACCGCGTTCCTCGGCGGCGCGGGCGTAGACGACCGCGCCGGCGAACGCGATGTCACGGGAGTAGCGCAGGACATCGGCGAGCAGCCGTTGCTCGTGCTCCGGGCCGGCCAGGTTCGGCACCTCGGCCTCGATCGCCTCCACCGCGACCCGGACCAGATCGACGAGCCGGCGGAAGGTCACGGCGCGGACGAGTTCCCGCGGGGCGACCCGGAAGACGTCCTCGGACAGATCCCGGGCGTGTTCGGGCCGCCGGCACCACTCCACGAACGACGAGATGCCGGCCTGCACCACGAGCTGAATTCCGGCGCGGTGACTCGCCGACATGGCCGGGAACCAGGGCAGCGCCTCCGCCATCCGGGCCGCCGCCCGGGAGGCGAGCATCCCGCTCGACCGTTCCACCCGGCGGATCACCTCGCTGGTGCTTTCTCCGCCGGGTGTGCTCCCGGTCGATGCGGGTCGGGCTTGGTCGCCGTCGGGTCTGGGGCTGGCCCCGCCGGCCGACCACGGGTTGCCCAGATCAGGGATACGCGGCTCCGGGTAGTCGACGGCTTGCTCCGGCACCGGCCCGGTTTCGGGGCTCGGCTCGGTCTCGGATGTCGGTGTGGGGACGGGGGGTGTCCCCGGTTCAAGGCGGGCTGTCCCGGTCGCTGCGTCCGAGGAGAAATCCGAGGAGGAATCCGAGGAGGAGGCTGCCACGCCCGTCAGCATGCCTCAGCCGTCCCGCACCCCTGTGTATTGCTGGTCCCGGCACGTCGCTGGTCTCGGCGCATTGCCGGTCCCGGCATGTCGCTGGTCTCGGCGCATTGCCGGTCCCGGCAGGTGGCTCCGATGGGTGGTTCGGGATACCCCGGTCGCTCGGGCCTGGTCCCGGGCGTGGAATTCACCGAACGGGGGATGGTGCCGAGGCGGGAAAGGCCACAGGAGCGGGAGCAGGGCGGGAGCGGAGGCGATGCGGGATGCTGCGGGTATGCGCGAGGTGAGCATTCGTGGAGACGGGATACGGCTGGGGCAGTTCCTCAAGCTCGCGGATGTGGTCGAGGCCGGGTCCGAGGTGAAGGAGCTGCTCGCGGGCGGGATGGTGCGGGTCAACGGGGAGGTCGAGACCCGGCGGGGCCGGCAGCTCGCGCCGGGGGACGAGGTTGCCGTGGCCGGCGAGGCACTCCGGGTCCTATGAGCCATCGCCACGACTCCGCCGGTCACCGGGCGTCTGCCGGTCACCGGGCGTCAGAGCCGGTCGGAGTAGGTGTCCGCCCAGCCGTGGACCTTCGCCACGTAGGCCCTGGTCTCCTGGAAGTCGGGGATGCCCCCGGCGGTTCGCACGGCGCCCGGGCCGGCGTTGTAGGCGGCCAGGATCAGCGAGACCCGGTCGCCGGGTAGATACCCGACCTCCTGGGCGAGCCGGGCCTCGTAGAAGGCCGCGGACGGGATGGCGTCGAGCGGGTCGAGTGGGTCGGTGATCCCGTCGTGGTTGCCGTCGATCCCGAATTCGGCCCAGGTGGTGGGGAGGAACTGCATGATGCCCCGGGCGCCGGCGCGCGAGACCGCCTGCGCGTCGAACTTGCTCTCCACCCGGGCCTGCGCCGCGAGCTGCGCGGCGGTCAGGACACCGTAGGTCGCCGCCGCGGACCGGAAGACCGGGACCAGGTCGTCGGGCACGTCGAGGTGGGGGTACCGCAGTACGCCACAGCCGCTCATCAGGGTGATGACGATGAACGCGGCCAGGGTAGAACGTGCGGGCGCCCCATTGATCATCCGCACATTGTCCGTCCCCGGGATCGGGGGTGTCCCGTTGCCCACGTCGTCATGCCACGTCCCGAGGGTCTTCGTCCACGCGAAGCTATCCAACCAGGGCCGTGCGCAGGGACCGCAGGTCGGTCTCGGTGAGACCGGTGTGCCGAGCCCAGGCCGCGGGACCGCCCCAACCGGTGTCGACACCGGCCAGAAAGCCCCGCATGACCTCGGGCCGGCAGGCCAGCTGGCCCGAGGTGAGCGAGGTCACCGAGTGGTTATAGGACGGTCGGTCGGCCAGGCGGGCGTTGACCCGGTCGATGCGCTCGTTTGTCTGGACGTAGTCGGTGATGATCGCCTCGGGGTGCACGCCGACGAGACTGAGGAGCAGAGCAGCGAGCACGCCGGTACGGTCCTTTCCCGCCGCGCAGTGGAACAGGGCCGGGCCCGCCGTCGGCTGGGCCAGCAGGTGCAGCGCCCTGGCCACCGAGTCCCCGGCCAGGCGCAGGTAGTCCAGGTAGTGCTCGATTCGGTCGGCTGAGTCGCGGTCCTTGACGATGGCAGGGTAGCGCGGGTCGTCCGGCATCACCCATTCACCGGGGAGAAAGGACAGATTGTGGTAAGCGACCGGTTCGTAGGCGAGCGGCCCGCGGCCCTCCCGCTCCGCCTCCTCCTTGGCCCGTAGGTCGATGACCATGCGTAGCCCGAATGTCTCCCGCAGCGTGAGCACGTCACCGCCCGTCAGGGCCTGGACGGAGTCGGTGCGCAGGAATACCCCCCATCGGGTGGTTGCACCGTCCAGGGTAGGCAGCCCACCCAGATCTCGCGCGTTGTCGCAACCCGACATGTTGAACCATCGCTCCACACGCTGATCGTAGAGCCCGAGGTGG
This sequence comes from Frankia sp. CeTa3Moorea, assembly GCF_978021225.1. NCBI lineage: Bacteria > Bacillati > Actinomycetota > Actinomycetes > Frankiales > Frankiaceae > Frankia > Frankia sp. CeTa3Moorea. The sequence continues at coordinate 17,877 of NZ_CDXDOR010000074.1, forward strand.
TGCCGCCGGGCCCGTTGGGCGCAGCCGGGTCAGGGGTGCAGCCGGGTCAGGGGTGCGGATCAGCCACACGGTGGGGCGTCCCGCTGACTGGGCGGAGGGCTGGCGAGCCTCGCCGTCGTGTGTGCCCCACCCGACTCGGGTGCGGCGTGCTCGGGTGCGGCGTGCTCGGGTGCGATGTGGATCGGCCGGGCGGGCACCCCGGCGACGACCTGCGCGGCCCGGATGTCGTCGGTGACGACGGACCCGGCTCCCACAACCGCTCCGTCGCCGATGCTGCGCAGGCCGACGATGCTCGCCTGCGCGCCGATCCACGCCCGCGCGCCGACGGCCACCGCACCGGAGAGCCGGGCCCCCGGCGCGACCGTGACGTAGTCGCCCAGGCGGCAGTCGTGCGCCACGCTGGCGCCGATGTTCACCACTACGTGCCGACCGGTTTCGACGTTGGTGGTGATGCTGGCGAGAGCACAGACGACGGTACCCGGCCCGAGCTTCACGTCACCTCCGACGCTGGCCCGGGGGTGGACGAGGGTCGCGGGTCGCCGGCCGCGGGCGCTGGCGTACCGGTCGACGCGGGACCGGGTGGCCGCGTCGGCGAAGCCGATCAGGTAGTCGGCGTCGAGCCGATCGAGCAGGTCGAGTCCACCGAGGAGCGCGGCTCCGCGCCGGGCGAGTGGATCCGGGTCCACGCGGTCGTCATCGACGAAGCCGAGGACGTCGTAGCGGGGACCCTCGGTGGCCGCGTTGACCGCCTCCACCAGATCGAGCAGTTCCCGGCCGTGCCCTCCCGCGCCCACGATGACCAGCGAGCGCAGGTGAGCGGGCACGCGGCGACCGTAGCCCCCGATCTAGACGAGTTCAATCTGACACTCAGAGTAGTCGATTGGACCTTCTGGATGGCGTGGTGTCGCTCTTCGTGAAGAGATGACTGGCGCAGGCGGCCGATCATACTACTATTCGTATCATCATAATCTCGAAGGGTGATGAATGGTGAAGGTAGTCGTGACGGGTGGGGCCGGCTTCATCGGGGCCCACCTGACCAGAGCGCTCCTCGCGGCGGGCGCGGAGGTCGTCGTGATCGACGATCTGAGCACCGGGGCGCTGTCGAATCTCGCCGGGCTGCCGGCCGAGCTCGTCGTCGGCAGCGTGACCGACCGGACGCTGGTCGAACAGGCGTGCACCGGAGCGTCGAGCATCGTGCACCTGGCTGCCCGGCCGTCGGTCGAACGGTCGTTGCTCGACCCGATGGCCACCCACGCGGTGAACGCGACCGGCACCCTGACGGTGCTCGGCGTCGCCCACCGGGCCGAGACGCACGTCGTCGTCGTGTCCTCCTCATCGGTCTATGGTGATCAATCGGCCGCTGGTGCTCAGCCGGCGGCCGGTGTTCAACCGGCGGCCGATGACCGGTCGGCCGCCGATGGCGCGGGCCCGCTGCCGCGGTCGGCGGGCACCCCGTGCCTTCCGCGCAGTCCCTTCGCGGCCTCGAAGCTCGCCGCCGAGGGATATGCGCTGTCCTACCAGGCCAGTTTCGGTCTGCCGGTGCTCACGGTCAGACTGTTCGACGTGTTCGGCCCGTACCAGTCCGCCGGGCACGCGTACGCGGCCGTGGTGCCGACCTTTATCGAGGCTGCGTTGGCCGGCCGGCCGCTGACGGTGCACGGGGACGGCCGGCAGACGCGCGATTTCATCCCCGTCGAGCTGGTCACCGGGATGCTGTGCGATGCGGTGTGCCGCCGGCTGACCCATCCACACCCGGTCGACATCGGGTCCGGGACCCGTACCGACCTGCTCGCCCTGATCGCCCGGCTGGAGGGGATTCTCGGCCGGCGGCTGGTCGTCGAGCACGCCGCGCCCCGGCCCGGGGAGATCCGGGACTCCCCGGCGGACACGACGACGATGCGTTCGCTGTTCCCGGACGCGCCCGGGGCGGATCTCACCACCGCGTTGACGGCAACCGTGGCCTGGTACGCCGACCGGCTGGGGGCGGACCGGGCACCGGCCCCAGCCGTCCTCCCGTGACGGCTGGGGCCCGTGCACCGGCGAGTGCGGCCCCCGTGCGGGGCGGCAGTGACGGCACGCGGTGACGGCACGCGGTGACGGCACGCCGTGATGTGGATCGCTGTAACGATCCGCTTGTCATCGTCGGCACTCACGACTTTTTGACCTTCCCGAACAGGTTACCGGGCCGGGTGCGGTCGACGGTTGGACGCCGTGGGCTGGATGGGAATCCGCCCGGTCACGTCCGCGGCGGCCAGGGGTCCGCCTGCGGTCGCGGCCCCGTCCACGGGTCGGTCCGTACCGTCCCCGGGCCGGTCCGCGCCGGC
>NZ_CDXDOR010000074.1:20620-24463 GCF_978021225.1 Frankia sp. CeTa3Moorea
GCCGGCGAGGGCCGCGAGTTCGGCCAGCACCTCTTCCGGCGGGGCCCAGGGATCGAGGGCGAGGGCATGGGTCGGGTCCAGGGCGGGCACGCCCACGTGCGAGATCAGCGGGTGGTGCGGTCGATGGTCGTCCTCGCCTGCGCCGAGGAGCTCCTCATGGAGCTTCTCGCCGCGGCCGAGCCCGGTGTAGACGATCTCGATCGGCCGGTTCTCCCGAGCCACGAGCCGGGCGGCCACGTCCGCGATGCGCACCGGCTCGCCCATGTCGAGCACGAGGGCCTCGCCGGGTGATCCCAGCGCCCCAGCCTGCAGGACCAGCTGCACCGCCTCGTGGATGGTCATGAAGTACCGGGTGACCTCGGGGTGGGTGACGGTGATCGGCCCGCCGGCGGCCAGCTGGCCGGCGAAGACGGTCAGGACGGAGCCGTTGCTGCCCAGGACGTTGCCGAACCGGACGCTGACCAGCGTTCCGCGGGCCCGGCGGGCGAGGCACGCGGTGAGCCGCTCGGTGATCCGCTTCGAGTAGCCGAGGGCGCTCGTCGGGTTCGCCGCCTTGTCCGTGGAGATGTTGACCAGCCGGTCGACGCCGCAGGCCACGGCCGTCTCCAGGATCGTCAGGGTGCCCCAGACGTTGGTCTTCACCGACTCGCCGGGGAAGCGTTCGAGCAACGGGAGGTGTTTGAGCGCGGCGGCGTGGAAGACGACCTCGGGCCGGCGCTCCGTGAACAGCGTGGTCATCAGGTCGATGTCGCGGATGTCGCCCAGCACGATGGCGTCGTCGTCGAGCATCGCCCGGCCGGAGATCGACAGCTGCACCGCGCGCAGTGCCGACTCGTCCCGGTCCAGCATGATCAGTTCGGCCGGCCCGTAGCCGGAGATCTGCCGGCACAGCTCCGAGCCGATCGATCCGCCCGCCCCCGTCACGAGCACCCGTCGGCCCGCGAGGTAGCTCGCGGCGGCGGACATGTCGGTGCGGATCTGCCGCCGGCCGAGGAGGTCGGCGAGGTCGAGGTCGCGGATGTCCCCGACGCCGACCCGCCCGTCGATCAGGTCCGCGACGCGGGGAAGCACCTTCACGGTCAGCCCGGCGCCCTCGGCGATTGCGCTGATCTCCCGCAGCAGTGTGCCGTCGGCGCTGGGGATCGCCACGAGCAGGGTCCTGGCCCCGGTCGACTCGGCGACGGCGCCGATCCGCTCCCGGCCACCACGTACCCGGACCCCGAGCAGCTGGAGGTTGTGCGTGCTCGGGTCATCGTCGAGCAGCGCGACCGGGTAGTAGGGACTGTCCCGGGTGCGCAGCATGGCCGCCAGTACCCGTTCGGCCCCGTCACCGGCGCCGAACACGAGGAGCGGTTCGGCGTGGTCCCTGTTCGGCCGGCGGAGGTGTTCCTCGGTCAGCCGCCAGAGGTAGCGGATGCCGAACATCACGACCAGGGCCACCGCGCCGCCCAGCGGCGGCACGCTCAGCGGGACGGGTCTCGGGGAGCCGAACACGGCGATGACGACGACCACGCTGACGACCGTGAGCAGGACCGACACGAGCAGGCCGAGGACCTCCTCGAAGCCGCCGAAGCGGTAGCGCCCCAGGTAGAGGTGCAGAGCGGTGCCCAGGAAGTGGAGCACGCAGACGGCGAGCGTGCAGATGACCCAGAAGCCGAGATCGCTCAGCGCGCCGAGAGTGAAGTCCAAGCGGCCGATCTGGGCCGAGATGAGGCCCAGGACCAGCGCCGCGCTGTCCAGAGTGATCTGCAGGCCAACCCGCTGGCGGAGGTTGAGCCGGGAGGCGCGCCGTGCGATGTGTGCTGTCCACCGACCATGACTCACTCCGTCTACTCTACGTCTCCACATGAGGCCATAGAGTAAGCGTGGCTAAGAGTAAAAGAATGACTACCCATCGAGTATGTTGAGTCGGTCTTCGATGACGGTGAGTGGTCGGGACCGAGGTCCCGGGAGGGTGGTCGACGGGTGGAGCTGCGCGACTACGTCCGTGTTCTGCGCCGAAGCTGGATGATCATGATTGCCGGCATGGTCCTCGGCGGGCTGCTGGCCGCCACGGCGACCTGGCGAACGACGAAAGAGTACGCCGCCTCGGTGACGATGGTCGTCTCCTCGCCGGACAACGGCGCCGGAGCCGTCTCGGCCTACCAGGGAGGCCTGCTCTCCCAGCAACGCGTCAAGTCCTACGCCAACCTGGTGGCCAGCGAGCGGGTGGCGACGGCCGTGATCGCACGCCTGCACCTGCACGCGACTCCGGGGGCCCTGCGGGCCCAGATCAGCGCGCACGCCGTCCCGGACACCGTGCTGCTCCAGGCTGTCGTGCGCGATCCCGACCCGAGACAAGCCATGATCATAGCAGATGCTGTCGGTGAGGCGTTCTCCACCACCATTGCGGAGATCGAGACGCCGTCGGTCGACGAACCGCCCTCCGTGCGGGTGACTGTCTGGGAACACGCGAAGCTGCCCGCCTCGCCCGTCTCGCCCCAGCCGATCCGCAGCCTCGCGCTCGGAGTGCTGCTCGGGCTGATCGTCGGCATCGCCGCCGGGGTCATCCGATATCGCCTCGACACGAGTGTGTCCAGTGAGGACGACGCCCGTGAGACGACCGAGCTGCCCAACCTCGCCGTCATCGGCTACGACGGTGCCGCCGCCCGGCATCCCCTCATCGTCAACGCCAGGCCCCGCTCGGCCCGGGCGGAGGCGTTCCGCCAGCTGCGGACCAACCTGCAGTTCGTCGAGGTGGACACCGGACCTCGATCGATCCTGGTGAGCAGTGCGGTCTCCGGCGAGGGCAAGAGCACCGTGGCCTGCAACCTCGCGATCACCCTGGCGCAGGGCGGTGCGCGGGTCTGCCTGATCGAGGGGGACCTGCGACGGCCGTCGTTCGGCGAATACCTCGGGGTCGAGTCCGCCGCCGGGCTCACCTCGGTCCTCATCGGCGCCGCGGACCTCGACGACGTCCTGCAGCCCTGGGGGGAGGGCCGGGTCGGGGAGGGGCGCGTAGAGGTCCTCGCCAGCGGCCCCATCCCGCCGAATCCCAGCGAGCTGCTCGGCTCCAAGGGCATGGCCGAACTCATCAACCTGCTGTCCGCCCGCTTCGACATCATCCTGGTCGACGCCCCGCCCCTGCTACCGGTGACCGACGCGGTCGTGCTCGCCACCCGGGTCGAGGGGGTTCTGCTGGTGATGCGGGCCGGTCGGACCCGCCGCGAGCACCTCCGGCGGGCCGTCGAGGCGCTGCGGGCGGTCGACGCCCGGGCGGTCGGTACCGTGCTGAACATGGTGCCGGTCAAAGGACCCGATGCCTACGACTACGGCCCGCGCGACGGTTACGCGCCACGCGGCCGGCACGCCAGGACCTCCTCGCCCCGAACCCTGGAGATCCCGGCGCCCGATTCCGGAGTCCGGCCCGCCTGGCCGGTCATCTCGCCTCCGTCACCGGCGCTGCCGCCACCGGCTCCGGCTTCTCCGGCTTCGGCCGTGACGCCGGTTCCCGCCGCCACGGCGCGTCCTGGGACGGTCGACGGTGGCGATGAGCGGAGCTCGGCGCGGGACCCGCTGCCCGACGGCGCCACGACCGGCCCGAGCGCCACGACCGGCCCGAGCGGCGGACCGCATGTCAGGGTGCCGGCGGCACGCGGATCGGCCGAGGAGATCATCTCCGTCGGCGGAAGGACACCGCGCGGCACGGACCCGGCTGGCGGGACGACGCCGGATGACGACGGCGCGACCCGGCCGCCGTTCTCCCCATGACGGGTTCGCCACCGGGGGAGAGCACCGGGTCCGCTCCGGGCCTGGATCCGGTGGTCCTAGATCCGGTTCCGGACCTGGACCGGGTTCCGGACC
>NZ_CDXDOR010000075.1:0-23958 GCF_978021225.1 Frankia sp. CeTa3Moorea
TGTCCACGATGAGTTCACCTACCTCCTCGGGATCCCCAGGGGTTTCCGCCTCACCCTAGCCTGCGCGCACATTCCACACCATCGAATCTACTACACCATTGTAGGCCTGCTGCCGCCTGCGGAATGCTCCGATCTGCGAGCGACGCTAGATATGAGACCGGTATAAGCACGTATGCGATGCTGGCGACGCTACCGGTGGAGCGGGACGCCCTAGTCGATCATGCTGTTGTGATCATGCAGCCGGCGTTCTGTTCGCGCGACGGCGCGGCACGGTCCGAGCGCGCTCGACCTGCCGCAGCGGCTCAGAATGCCGCGCGAGCTCCGACGGCGGGGGCGTCGACATCCACGATCTCCTTACCCAGGGGCAGCAGCGAGACCGGGATTAGTTTGAAGTTCGCCAGCCCGAGCGGGATACCGATGATGGTGAGGCAGAGTGCCAGGCCGGTGGTGAGATGTCCCAGTGCCAACCACCAACCGGCCAGAAGGATCCACAGCACGTTTCCGACCAGAGACGCCCCGCCAGCGCCGGGTCGGTCGACAATGCGCCGTCCGAACGGCCACAGTGCGAAGTTCGCCATCCGCAGAGCGGCGATCCCGAAGGGGATCGTGACGATGAGAATGAAGCACACGAGCGCCGCGAGGGCGTAACCGACGGCGAGCCAGAAACCACCGAATACCAACCAGATAACGTTGAGCACAAGGCGCATGAGCTGACCCGCTCTCTCTCCCGATCCGACACCGGGATCTCCGACACCGGGATCGTGGTGAACGCCGATGGCAAGCCTGCCGGGAACATCGACGCCACTCCTGACGCCACTCGTCGATCAGCCGCCACTCGTCGATCAGCACCGAACTTTATCGTACCAATCGGGCCCAGGTCGTCCGGGCGCGGTCGTCCGGGCACGGTCATCGGAACTCGCGATGACGCACCGTCAGGTACACCACGACGATCTGCCCCCGGGATGCCATCGCAAACAGAGTGGATGCCACGCGGCCCGGCACGTTCCGGCCCGGCTCGCTACTGTCGTGGCAGCAGTCCATGCCGGCATGTCGCGTCCGCACGAACGCAGGTGACGTACGCCGCCGCCGGGCACAGGCAGCGTCCCGGCCACGGTCGTCGGTATCCAGGAGGTGATCCGGTTCGGGCAGCTCAACCGGCTCCCGCCTGCCGTGGACACGAGGTGTTGCCCCGGTTACCTCTCTCGAGAGCGGAAATGATGCGCGGATGACCGATATGCAGGCATTCGACCACGTGATCGATCTCGTCGGAAACACACCGCTGGTCCGGATCACACCGACGATCGAGACGACGCCGGCGCCGGTGCTGGCAAAGCTGGAGTACCTCAATCCCGGTGGATCGGTGAAAGACCGGGTGGCGCTGACCATGGTCTCCGCCGCCGAGGAGGCCGGGCTGCTTCCGCCTGGTGGGACCATCATCGAACCTACCAGCGGAAACACCGGTGTCGGTCTGGCCCTGGTGGCGGCCCGGCGGGGCTATCGCTGCGTGTTCACCATGCCTGACAAGATCAGCGAAGAGAAACGGGCCGTCCTGCGCGCCTACGGCGCCGAGGTCGTCATCTGCCCGACAGCAGTGGCACCCGACGACCCCCGCTCCTACTACTCGGTGGCCCGCCGGCTCGTCCGCGAGACTCCCGGTGGTTGGAGCCCGGATCAGTATTCCAACCCGAACAATCCCGCTGCGCACCACGCTACGACCGGGCCGGAGATCTGGCAGGCCACGAACGGTCGCGTCACCCACTTCGTCGCCGGCATCGGGACCGGCGGGACGATCAGTGGAGTCGGCCGTTATCTCAAGGAGGCGTCCGGCGGAACCGTGCAAATCGTGGGCGCGGATCCGGAGGGTTCGGTCTACTCCGGTGGCAGCGGCCGGCCCTACCTCGTCGAAGGCGTCGGGGAGGACATCTGGCCGACGACCTACGACAAGACGGTCGTCGACCGGGTGGAGGCGGTCAGCGACCGCGACTCGTTCCTGATGACGCGCGAGCTGGCCAGGAAATGCGGGCTGCTGGTGGGCGGGTCAGGCGGACTCGCGGTGGTCGTCGCCCTCCGGGTTGCTCGCGAGCTCGGCCCGGACGACGCCGTCGTGGTCCTGCTTCCGGACTCCGGCCGCGGATACCTGTCGAAGATCTTCAACGACGAATGGATGTACGAGTACGGCTTTCTGGAGCCGCCGTCGAACGAGCCGACCGTCTCGGACGTCATGCGGAACAAGACCGAACAGACCAGTGGTCCCCCCGATCTGGTGCATGTCCACCCGGCCGAGACAGTCGGTGCCGCCATCTCCTACCTGCGCGAGTACAACGTGTCGCAGATGCCGGTGGTGCGGCACGAACCGCCCCTGCGGGCGGCGGAGGTCGCGGGTTCCGTCATCGAGCGGCATCTGCTCGCGGCGGTCTTCGCCGACCGGTCCGCCATCGACGATCCGGTCGCCGATCATCTGTCGCCGTCGCTTCCGATGGTGGGTACCGGCGAGCCACTGGCCCGGATCGTCGCGGTGCTCGGGGACGAACCCGCGGTGCTGGTACACGACGAGGGTAATCCCGTCGGCATCCTTACCCGTGCCGACCTGCTGAGTTTCCTGGCCGTCCGCTAGATCGGCACCGATCATTGAGGAGGCCCTAGCGTGGCGCCATGCCTATGGAGCAGCCCGCTGAGGGATTCGAGACCATCGCGATCCATGCCGGCCAGGAGCCCGATCCCGTCACGGGAGCGGTGGTGACGCCGATCCACCAGTCCTCGACGTTCGCCCAGGATGGCGTGGGTGGGCTTCGGAGCGGTTACGAGTACAGTCGTTCGGCGAATCCGACCCGTACCGCGCTGGAGACCTGCCTCGCCGCGCTGGAACGCGGGACGGTCGGCCTCGCTTTCTCCTCCGGCATGGCGGCGACAGACGCCCTGCTGCGAACTGTCTGCCGGCCCGGAGACCACGTCATCATCCCGGCGGACGCCTATGGCGGCACCTACCGGCTCATTGCCCGGGTGCTCGCCGACTGGGGCGTCGACCACACCAGCGTCGATCTCACCGACCTCGATGCGGTGCGAGTCGCGATCCGTCCGGGCACCACGCGGCTGGTGTGGTGCGAAACCCCGACCAATCCCATGCTGTCCATCGCCGACATCGTCGCTCTCTCGTCGCTGGCGCATGACGCGGGGGCGCTGCTAACGGTCGACAACACGTTCGCCTCGCCCTACCTGCAGCAGCCACTGACCCTGGGTGCGGACGCGGTGGTGCATTCCACGACGAAGTATCTCGGTGGCCACAGCGATGTCGTCGGCGGCGCGCTCGTGGTCGGCGATCCGGACCTGGGCGCCCGGCTACGATTCCTGCAGAACGCGGCCGGCGCCGTCGCCGGCCCCTTCGACAGCTGGCTGGTACTGCGCGGTGTCAAGACGCTCCCCATTCGGATGGACCGGCACTGCGACAACGCTCGGCGTATCGCGGCCGAGCTCGCCACGCACCCCGCCGTCGGGACCGTCCGCTACCCGGGTTCGACCGGGCATGCGGGTCACGGCATCGCCGCGAAGCAAATGCGTGACTTCGGGGGAATGGTCTCGTTCACCCTTCGGGCCGGCCCCCGCGCGGCCGTGGAGGCATGCGGCCGGACCAGGCTGTTCACTCTCGCCGAGTCGTTGGGTGGGGTGGAATCCCTGATCGAACATCCGGCGAGCATGACCCATGTCTCGGTGGAGGGCTCGCCGCTCGCGGTACCCGCGGACCTGGTTCGGCTCTCGGTCGGGATCGAATCGGTGGACGACCTCGTCGCCGATCTGCACCAGGCGCTGCGCGGGCTTTCCGACAGATCCGCGTAGCCCGGCCCCGATTTCGGGAGTGGCGGCTTCTGGCACACGCACCCGGTACGGAAGGGCGAACCAGCGAAAAAAGTCTAAACCTTAACCCACAGCGGCGACATAGCGCCCCGTACCCGGTTATCGTGACCTTACTGTGTCGAGACCCTCGGGCGGAGAACAGCAATGGTTGCGCGTGCGCATACGCCGGACATGTGCCCGGTCCGCCAGGTCGCGATCGTCAGGAGTACCATATGGACGCCTCGACGGACCGCCGAACGATCATTACCACGAGCGCGCTACTCGGCGTCCTCGGGCCCGCCGAGGCGGTCGGCATGACATCCACGGCGGTGGACAGCCGCGCGGCGCTACACCAGGTCGAGACCGGTCTGGAGACCCTCGCCCGCCGCTGGGAGACCACCGCACCGGCCGACCTGGTCGAGCGCCTCGCGGCGCTGGAGCACCATGCGCAGACGATCGGCCGATGGCGGTTGGGCCCAGCCCTGCGCCGGGACTGGATACGAGCGCATGGCCGGATTCTTCTCATGACCTCCGTGGCGCAGAGTGACAACGGCATGGCCAGGCCGGCCACAGTCTCGGCGCGGGCGGCGCTCGTCCTCGCGAAACATGTAGGAGACGCGACGACTGCTGCCCACGCCGGAGTCGTGTTGGCTGAACTCGCCGCTTATTCCTTCCAGAGCACCCGCGACGGGTTGGCGCTGGCGCGGGCGGCCCAGGCCACGGCACCACACGCGCACACCGCGATCCTGGCGATGACCACCGAGGCGCACATCATGGCCGCGTGCCACCTGCCTACCGACGATATCGTTGCCGTGCTGCGCTCAGCGGGATCGGTCGCGGCAAAGCTCCCGGCAGGTGCGGTGGGCTACAGCCTGGACGGTATCCATCCTGGGTATCTGCCGACATTCGGCGGTGCGGCACTCGTCGCCGCCGGCGCATTGGACGAGGGAAATGAGCGGCTGAGCGAGGCAGCCGAGCTGTTCAACCGTTCCCGGGCGTCCGGTGCTCTCGCCGCCGTCCGCCTTTACCAGGCATCCGCGGCGATGCACGCACGCGAGCTGGACAAGGCCGAGATCCTCGCGACCAGAGCGCTCGCCGCATCCGCCGTGCGGCCGAGCAGTTGGCTGTCGAACGGAATCCTCTTTCTCGCCGAACGCGCCCGCAGCCAGGGCGCGGACTGGTCCGGACTCGTCATCCAGGCCCAGGAATGGTCCCCACTCTGATCGCGTCGTTGACGTCCGGGGGCGGTCATGACGTCATCCGCCGGCGCGCCCCCTGCGCCGGAGCCTTCCACCGGGACACCGGCGCACGGCGCCCGATCAGCCGTGCCAGCCCTAGCCACAACACCGCCGACCGTGAGGGCGCGGCGTCGAGCCCAGGGACGCACACCGGCGCGGAGTCCATGCAGCAGCAGCAGGCCAGCAACAACCATAATCAGAACGACCAACGGCGACAAGATGTTGGAATAATGCAGTTCATTCGACGGGTTGAGGTTTACGGATTTCTGCAGGGCAGTGTTCGAGGAGATCGGCAGCGGCGGCGGTGTCGCCTGAGCGAGAACGGGATAAGAAATAGGCACGGCGGTACATTATCGGGTGGGCGACAATGAGAACCGGGCCGGTGGAGACGAAAGTGCTTCGGCTCGCCCCCGCGGTCATCGCCTTGGTCGCGGCCAGCCGCGCCGGGTCCACGCCGACGGGCTGAAACGCCGGGCCCGCTCAGGGATCCGCGCACATCGCGGCGTCAGCCCGTTGCTTGGAGCCGAACAGGTCGGGAATCACCACAATCGGTTCGGGACCTGCCGCCGGGCCGCAGTCGTCGCCCCGGCCGTCCGCCCTGCCGCCCCCGGTCGGACCGGCCTGCGCGGGTGGTCCGGGATCAGTCGACCCGCTCCCGGGCGCGGGGAGCAGTCCGCCGGCCGGCCGCGCTTCCGACGGGTTCGACGACGGACGCGGCGCGGTCCGACGGCCGGGCACCGAAGGGTGCAGTCTCCTGTCCTCCGGATCGGGTCCGAAGGCATCCGTCCGATCCGATGCGGCGGGTGGAACCGATGACACCCGCCACCCGCCGTCGGCCGACGGCGGGTGCGTGGGCGAAGACCGGGGCCATGATTCGACGAAAGGTGCGGTCGGATCCCCGGGATAGTCGGGATGGTCGGGATAGGCCGGGTGGGCCGAATCAGCGGCTCCGGCCGGCCTGGCGGGATGGCCGAGCCTGGCGGAGGAGGGCGGGCCCCCGGCGGAATCTGGATCGCCCGAAGGGGCGACAAGGCGTGGCAACGTCCGTGCTCCGTCCGTTCCCGGGAGGCCGGGAACGGGGTGGACGGGGTCGGGGTAGGTAGACCGGGCCGGGAAGGACGATCGGCTCTGCTCGCGGCGGCCCGCCCACCGGTCGTCGTCCCGATCGTCATCAGCCCTGGCCCGGACGAGCCGATCGGACGACGGTCGATCGGCCTGGATCAGCACGTCGCCCGGGGTGGGCCCGCCGGGCGCGGCGAGCCCGAAGGCGATGACCGCGACCGTGAATCCAGCCGCCGCGACCGCGCCGCTTCGCCGCCGGTCCAGAATTCCGGCCCAGCCAACCCGCCCACGCAGGATGCCTGCGACACCGATCAGCATCACCATCACCGCAAGCAAAGCGATGATCATCGCAACCGCCGACATCGGGGCCCCCAGGTCGCAGCATCAGCACGAGAACCCGAACCGTAACTCGCCGAAAGTAACGAGACGAATACCAGAACGTCGTGTCGCCCTCCGCGTACCCGGAAAAGTGCGGCAGCCGACGGCCTCGAGCGAGAACGATCAGCCGCCCGAGGTGACAGGCTGCTCTGCATCGAGGGACTGCTCTGCTACGACGGGCCCAATGAACCGGCCGCCGTGCCGGCCAGCTGTCCGGTCGCCCTAGGCGAGCCCTCGTTCGTGCGCGGCGGAGCGGACGGCGACCCCGTCCCGGCCGCCGATGGTCCGGCCGCCGACGGTCCGGCCGCCGATGGTCCGGCCGCCGATGGTCCGGCCGCCGGCCTGGAGACGGACCGATCCCCCGGTTCCCTCGGTTGCCGCGACGCCCCCGCGCCGCGGCCCGCACCACTCGATCCAGATGATCCGGGTGAGGGGCGACCGCCGTCGCGTGGTGTCGGGGCCGTGCTGGCTCCTCGGTCGGACCCGGCATGGTCGCGCCCGTCAGGCTTCTGACCGGTGGTTCCGCGACCGCCGACGGTTTCCCGGTCGTCCCCGCCGGTTTCCCGGTCGTCTGGGCGGGTGTCGGGCCGACCATGCGCCGGCGGCGGGGTTCCCGTCGGCCGGGTTCTCGGCGGTGACGTCCCGGACGGTGACGTCCCCGGCGAGGGCGTCCCGGACGGCGTCGGCGTCGGCGTCGGCGGCGGCGGCGGCGTCCCCACCTGCAACGTCCCTACCTGCAACGTCCCCGACGACCGGCCGCCCGCGGGCGACGCCCACGGCGGCCAGGTGTCCCAGGTGGGAGGACGCGACTGCCGGGGTCCGCCGCGGTCATCGGACGGCGCCGGACGATGTGCGGCCCTGTCCGCCTCCGGGTCCCGATCCGCGTCGGTGTCCGCGGGCAACGTGGACCCGGGCTCGGCAGACGTCGCGGATCGCACTGAAAGTGGTGATGCTGGCGTGGACGGTGATGGGAGAGTCGGTGCGGGCAGGATAGCCTGGCTCGCGGGCAGGTCCAGATCGTTGCCGTCGCCGACCCCGACTCCTCGGGAGGCGAGCAGCCCGAAAGCGACGAGCGCCGCGGATCCCGCGCCGGCAACCGCGCCGGCCGTACGGCGGTTGGGGATCCACGCCCATTCCGCGCGTCCCCGCACCAGGCCGAGCACGCCCGCGATCAATATCAGCCCGGCAACAGCCAAGCAGAAGAACACCATGGAACCCTCCAGGGCGCAGTCAGCCTCCACCCTAGGGGCACATCCCCCACCTGATGGCGCAGCGTTGATTACGGAGAGTTTCTAGTACCTATCCGCCAAGGTCAGGAAACACCGAGCGAATCATCTCAGGCGCCCATCGGTGGAATTCTGCCGAGAATGTTTGGCACATCAGCGGCATCAGGCAGGGTGCCGAAAGCCAGTCCCCCCTCACCGGCGACTCTCGTGGCGCAGAACGCGTCGGCCACGGCGCCCGGGGCGTAGCGCACCAGCAAGGAGCCCTGCAGGACGACGGCAAGTCGCTCAACGATGCGCCGGGCGGCGAACTCCGCGTCCTCGGACCGGTCGAGGACACCGCGCAACCGGGCCCAGGCCGCGTCCAGCCTGCGGTCCGCGCCACGTGCCGCGTCGATCTCCATGGCGAAGGCGGCGAGGCTGGCCGGTTCCCGGGTGACCGCGCGCAGCACGTCGAGCGCGTTGACGTTGCCCGAGCCCTCCCAGATACCGTTCAGTGGCGCCTCGCGGTAGAGCCTCGGCATCCCGGACTCCTCCACGTAGCCGTTACCTCCCAGGCATTCGAGCGCCTCGGCGGCCAGCGCCGGGGAACGCTTGCACACCCAGTACTTCGCGACGGCGATCGCCAACCGTCTGAACGCTCGTTCCTGACGATCGCCACGGGCCGCCCGGTCAACCGCGCCCGCCACCCGAAGCACCAGGGTCGTCGCGGCCTCGGACTCCAGGGCGAGATCGGCGAGCACATTGCGCATCAGCGGAGCATCGATGAGTAGTCTCCCGAACGCGCGTCGGTGACGTACGTGGTGGGCGGCCGCCATGACGGCCGCACGCATCCCCGCCGCCGAGCCGAGGCTGGCGTCGAGCCGGGTCATCGCCACCATCTCGATGATGGCCCGGACCCCTGCGCCCTCCTCGCCGACCAGCCAACCGACCGTGTCGTCGAACTCCGGCTCGCCGCTGGCGTTACTACGGTTACCGAGCTTGTCCTTCAGCCGCGCGATCCGAAAGGTGTTGCGGGCGCCGTCCGGAAGCACCCGTGGCACCCAGAAGCAGGACAGGCCACCGGGGGCCTGGGCCAGGACCAGGAAGACGTCGTTCATCGGGGCGCTGGTGAACCACTTGTGCCCCCGCAGCCGATAGGTCCCGTCGCCCGCCGGCGTCGCCGTCGTCGTGTTAGCACGGACGTCCGAGCCACCCTGCTTCTCCGTCATGCCCATGCCCGCCAGCAGGCCGGCCTTGCCCTCGGGTGGGCGCAAACCCGGATCGTAGACGCGGCTGGTCAGCAACGGTTCGTAGCGGGCGGCGAGCTCCGGGGCGGCGCGCAGCGCCGGCACCACGGCGTAGGTCATCGACACCGGGCACAGATGACCCTGCTCGACGGTGCCCCAGACCAGGATGTCCGCGGCGCGGGCGACATGGGCGCCGGGACGCGGGTCGGCCCACGGCGCCCCGGCCAGGCCCTCCCGTACCGCGACATCCATCAGGGCGTGCCAGGAGGGATGGAAGTCCACCTCGTCGACGCGAAACCCATAACGATCATGAGTGCGCAGTTGCGGCGGGAACCTGTTCGCCTCGTCGGCCTGGCGGGCGGCCTCCTCGGTGCCGGCCAACCGACCGAGTCGATGCAGATCGTCCGCATGCCAGCCGGCCCCCTCCCGCGCGAGGGCCGCCAGTAGCGCCGGATCGGCCGCCGCATCGTGCCCCACGAGGGGCGGAGGCTGGTTCGTCACCTCATGGGTCCGGGACGAACACGTCCCGGGAACCGCCGTTGTCCGGTTGACGGTGGTCGGCGAGATCATCGGCCCTCCTCTCGGCCGGGCCGCACATCGGCCTCGACAGTGCCGCACATCGACAGTGCCGCACATCGACCGGGCCGCGTTCGAGCGGGACCGTATCGAGCACGGCCCGTCGGCACTGGTGTGAAGCGTGCCACTCCTGGCCGCGTCGGACCAGTCGCATCGCGCGCTCTCGCCGGATCCACGGGCCGTGTGCCCGGTGGGGCCGTGCGGATCACGGCCGTACCGAAGAAGATCCGCTCCCGCGGCGAAAGCCCACGGCGGACCAGAAACGATCCATGCCGGGTGCCCTGAACAGGTGGGCTGTTCCCGGCCGGCGTCCGGCTATTGCGCCCAAAGGTGTTTACACATTCGGTATCCAACGCCGGGACGATGTCGTCGCGCCCTGATGTCCGGGCACCGGGCCGGATCGAGAACCGGGTAATCGACCGGTAGCCACGCCCAGGCGAAGAAATCCGCACGCTCCGGCCCACCCGAGGCGCGGTGAATCTCCGGACCGCCGTCCGGGCGAGAATGCCGTTTCCCGTTAAGCCAGCCACCGGCGGAGCGGATCGGAAGCAGCCGACGCACCGCTCGGCCAAGCCGCCCCGCGCCCTGTCCGACGCCTCGACGAGGAGCCGGCGAGGCGGGCAGGGGCGGTCACGCGCTCCTAATTCACCCGGCGGTCCCGCCGCCGCGAAGCCCCGCCGGCTCGAGCAACGCACGCGGTGACCAGATGATCATCTTCCGCGATACTCGATCGGGCTAGACCGGCCGGGCGTTACGGAGAGTATTGAATAATGCCGAAGGGAACGAGAAGCATGCGGGGGCCGGTCGCGGAAGGTACCAGCATCACAGCTCCCCAACCCCGACCGACAGCACCTAGCGTTATATATAGTAACCCATAGTCGAGTTGATGCCGCCCACCGACCGACCATCCAAGCCTTAAAGTATTCGGAACGACACTTATAGTAGTCGAATCATCTTCGTTCGGCAATCTCCTCCATCCCGCGGACGCGCCGGGTCACCCAGCCCAATACGCCGGTCCGTGTCGGCGCAAGCGGTGGAGTTCTGTCACGGGCGACGGCCGGTGAAACTCGTGGCACAGATACTCGTATGCTCACCCACTACCGGGATGATTCGACGGCACGGAAAACAGAAAGTCTTCACTCACGGTAAGATCCGTCGAGTCCGGGCACGGTTGTCGGACGGGGCATATAGATGATCAGAGGTGGCCGAATCAGTGGGCGGCAAGCGCCCGGACGAGTCACGGCCGCAATCAGAACCTCAGCGGCCCGGGCCGGATCGCGACTCCGGCGGCGATTCATCCACCCACTGATCGTCGGACTACTCACGGTTGCGGTCCTCGGTACCATGGCAATCTGGACGGGCTCCGATCTGCTGAGCCGGGAGAAGATAGACCGCCTCAACGAACGTTCCCAGCTGGTCGAGCGGCTCGCGCAGTGGGCGGCGATCGTCGACAACCCGGCGGCTATGCAGTCCGCGACCGATCGGACGCCCTTCCAGCCCGGTGACCCCCTGGGGAACGAAGCCCTGCTCCCGCAGCTCCAGATCGCCCACTCCGGCGATGTCATCCGGGTGGTTGCGCTACTCGACACCGCGGGCCATACCACGGCCTCCTATCCACGGGGGAACTCCATAGTCCCCACCGACCTGGGGCAGGCCTGGTCCGCTGCCTGGTCCGGGGTTCCCGCCGTGTCCCCCGTCTTCGCCCTCCACGATGGCCGCGTCAGAGCAACGGTGGTTCCCGTCGGCCGTCCGCGGCCCTGGGCCGTCCTGGTCTCCGTGTCCACCGAGGAGTCCAACCTCCAGGTCACCAACGGGATCGCGGCCCTGCTCGGGATCGGCCGGGGCAGCATGTCGACGGTCGGCCCGGACGGGGTACCGATCGCCTCCACCGAGCCGGGCATGCTGGGTCGGCAGGTCCTCTCGACCGCCGATCTCTCCCGCTCCCACGCCCAGCGTGGCGGTGCGCGGATCTGGGAGACGACCGAGAACGGCAAGAGGATCACAAACATCACGGCGGTGCAGCCGACGACGGGGTACCTGACCTACTTCCGGCAGGCCACGGACTCGCTGAACGCCGACCTCCGGGCCCGACGAAACCAACGGAATCTGACGTTACTGGCCATCGCGCTGATGTCGGTCCTGAGCATCATCTTCGTCGGCCTGCTGCGGGAGGCGGCGGCTCGGCGCTCCCGGGCCGGGCTGTGCGCGTTGTTCGCGGCGGCCCATGACATCGTGCTGACAACCGACCTCACCGGACGGCTCACGTTCATCAGCCCCGCGATCTTCCCGTTACTCGACCATTCCCGGGAGGCCTGGCTCGGGCGCAGGGTCGCGGATCTGGTGCACCCGGACGACGCGCACCGACTCATACGACTGATCGAAAACCCCGCTGCCGGTTCCCTGCTCAACATTCGGATGACGGCGGCGAACGGCACACCCCGGTGGTTCGACATCGCGACCCGCCGCCTGTCCACCCGGGACGGATCCGGCGAGGTGCTGATCACCTGCCATGCGGTCGGTAAACGGAAGCAGCTGTTGGACCAGCTCGGCTATCAGGCGCGCCATGACGTACTCACCGGGCTGTGTAACCGGGCCGCCTTCGAGGAGCAGCTCGAGGATGCCCTCGCCGCGGCTGCGGGCGTCGCGGTCCTGTTCATCGACCTCGACAGCTTCAAGCCGGTCAACGACACCTTCGGCCACGCGGCCGGCGACCGGGTGCTGCAGGTCATCGGTGGACGGATCCGAACAGTGCTGGGCCCCGACGATGTCGCCGGGAGGTTCGGCGGCGACGAGTTCGGGATCCTGCTGCGGCGCGCGAACGAAATTGCCGCTCGCACCATGGCTGGTCGGGTCATCCGCACGGTACAGGAACCGATCCTCGTCGACGGCTACGAGGTCTGCGTCGCCGCAAGCATCGGAGTAGCGCTGGCCGTCAGCCGGCCCAGCCATTCCGGGCGGCTGCTGCGCGCGGCCGACGAGGCCATGTATAAGGCCAAGCAGGCTGGTCCGGGACGATATGCCATGGCGGACCCCCTGGCGGCCGAGACCACCACGGTGGAGCCCGCGGTAACCAGGCCCACCGCCGTCCAGTGCACGCCGGCCGAGACCGCCACACTCGAAGCGCCCGCACCGTCCGCGCCCGTGCTCCTCGCCACTGACCGGATCACGCCGCGACCCCCGGTCATCCGACCGCGCTCGATGTCCTTCCCAGCCTTACCCAGATCCCCAGGCCCGTCCAGATCCCCAGGCGCATCCGGATCGTCACCCGCGGGCCGGACCGGGCATCTGCTGTCTCCTCGACGCTGGCGGACAACCGTGCGCGAGCAGCTGGGGCGAGCCATCCCACTGCTCGTGCTGGGGACCGTCATCCTGGCTGCCACGGCGGTCACTCTGGAGATCGAGGATGCCAACCGGCGGCAAGACGAGGCCCAGCACATCGCCGAGGCTCACTCCCTCGTCCTCCGTCTGGCCGAATATGTCGCGGACCTGGGCCAACCCGTGCGCCTGATCGACCCAATCTCCAGGCTTCCCTGGTCGCTGACCGAACCCGCCGTCGACCAGCGGGTGCTGGCCTCGGTCTCCCGGTCGGCGTTCGCGGGCCCCGACACCGTTCTGGCACTGGTCGATCTCGACGGCAGGCCGACGGCGGCCCAACCCACCGGCGCAACGATCCCGTTCCCCCCGCGGGACCGGATCTGGGCTCTCGCCCGCACCAGCGGAATCAACATCCCTGTTTTCCACCTGGGCGATCGGGTTCGGGCGTACAGCATCGTGCCGATCGTGCGGGACGGACGCAGCGCCGCGTTCCTGGTCATGGGTAGGCCGGGAGCCGGGATGCCGGGAGCCGAGATGGTCCGCATCTTTGGCGGCGGAGGCACCGGGACGAGCGGCACCGGAGAGGGCACCCGGATCGTCATCGTCGACGAGACCGGGCGCATCGCCCTGTCCGACGATCCGTCCGCGGTCGGGATCGCCATGACTGACGGCACGGAGCTGCGGTCAATCAGGCCAGGCCAGAGCCGGCGGGTGACGATACGCAACGGCGACGGTCACGTCGCCGTTGCCGCCGCAATCCCCGGCCATCCCACATGGGGGTACCTCATCCTGCAACAGGACGGCCCACTGCCGCGCGACCCGCGAGACAACCATGCCGTCGGCGATCTGCTGCTGCTCGGCATCGTGGCCGTCACGTTCTCAGGCCTGACAAAAATGATCTTCCGGGGAGAGCAGGCGGTCCGGCGCGACCGGGCGCGGCTGCAGACCCTGGTGCACGAGTCGCACGACATCATCGTCAACCTGGACCGTGCGGGCCGGCCGACCTTCATCAGCTCGGCGGTCGAGAGCCTGCTCGGCTACCCGGTCGAGGCCATGATCAGGCTGCCGCTCATCGACCTGGTCCATCCCGAGGACCAGGCGGCGACGCGGGCCTTCCTCGCGGACCGGCAGTGTGGTGGACCGGGGTCCCTTCTGGACGTCCGCATGCGGACGGTCAACGGCGGCCATCGCTGGTTCGACATCGAGGCCAGCGCCTGGCGGCCCGCGTCCGGGCCGGGCCGCTTCGACGGTGGTGTCCTGCTTACCTGCCACGAGATCAGCGAACGTCGTCAGTTGCAGGAGCAGCTACGGAAACGTGCCACCCACGACCCGTTGACCGGCCTGCCGAACAGGGCGGCGCTTACCGAATTCCTCGATCAACTGGCTCGGGAGCAGACTCCGTTCGCGGTTCTGCTCATCGATCTGGATGACTTCAAACCGATCAACGACACGTTCGGTCACCAGGTGGGCGACGATGTGCTGTGCACGGTCGCCACTCGGTTGGCCAACGTCCTCGCCCCGGGCCCGTCGGCGGCCAGCGCGGGACCGGTCGAGACGATCGGTCCCGCGCTGATCGGCCCCGAGACGATCTGGCCGGAAGCACGTGCCGGGCAGGCGTTCCGACTCGGCGGTGACGAGTTCGTCATTGTGCTGCCCGGGGCCGCCTCCCTGACGATGCGCCAGACCGAGCAGCGGGTGCGCGAGTTCATCGAGGCGCCCCTCACCGTGGCCGGCAACACCCTTGTGGTCAGAGCGACGATCGGCCTGGCGTCCTCGCAGGCCGTCGGGGGCGCCGGCTCGCACAGTCCCGAGAGCGTGGTCCGGCATGCCGATGCGGACATGTACGAGGCGAAGACGAGCGCCCGGGCCCGACGTTCCATCTCCCCCGCGGCGCGATGACCCCCGCAGCCTCCGCCAGCCTGGGACGCTGGGCGACGTCAGCCGGCAGAGCGGGGCGGATCCATGCTGAGGAGGTCGCCGGCGCGGTGCGATGGCTCTGCTCACCCGAGGCTTCCTACGTCATCGGAGCAATACTCGACGTGACCGGTGGGCGGTGACCATGTGCCACCGGGCACCGGTTATCGGGCACCGCCCCCCGACAGCCGGTAAATAACCAGCGCCTCGGGGTGCTGTCGGGCGTGGCGGGCCACGGCTCGTCGGTAGGAGCCGGTGGCCCACCGCATGGTCCAGGTCACGCCGACTAGATCAAGCAGGGTTCCGAGGCGCCGGTTGAGATCTTCCCGGGCCTCCTCCTCGGCGATGCGGGCAGCGTTCATCACGGTCTCCACGCCAAACGCGTAGTGCATTCCCGCGGTCCACCGTGCCCAGCTCGACCATCGATCCGGGGCCGCGATGAGCACGAGGTGCGCGTCGAGCTTCGCGGCAAGGTCAGCGGCCAGCAGGACATCGGCCATATCCGACAAGTCTCCGATACGAAGACCGACGACGAGATGACGCTCCGTCCGGACCTGCGAGTCCACTTCGGTACGCTCTGCCCGTTCCACGCTTCCTCCCGCGTTTCCTTTCTCCCGAGGCCCTCGGTCGCCCTGTCGACGTGCGCGGGATTGTCGCGCTTCACAGCCGGTGATGTCGAAGTGACCGACACATCGTCAGTACCCCCTCGACCCACAGATCACATGTTCCGGAACGCGTTTGCCGGCAGCCTGGTATGGCCGGCTGCCGGATAATGCCGATGTTGCCGGATCAACGTTGGTCGTCGCCCGCCCGGTCGTACCGGTCGATTGTGACCGCGCCCACCGGAAAAGGGAAGAGCCTCGCCGTATTCGACGCACGCACATGCTCTCGGGACGGACCATCCGCCAGATGCACAGCGCGCCGAACGCCTCCGCGTACGGGAGGTGATTTGTCGGCACCTGGGCCCGGAACCTGCAAGGATGGCGGCGCGGGAAGCCCGGGTCACTCGCCGGCCCGGGATAGGATCCATGATTAGGCGCGCGCCGCTTTATCGTAAAGGAGCATGCTATGTCCATATTGGACCGGTTCCGGGTGGACGGCCGGGTCGCCGTCGTCACCGGGGCGTCCTCCGGTCTCGGGGTGGACTTCGCCCGGGGCCTGGCCGAGGCCGGCGCGGACGTGGCCCTGGGCGCCCGCCGGGCCGACCGGCTCACCACCACCGCCGAGCTCGTGGAGAAGGAGGGCCGCCGCGCCCTGCCGGTCGCCACCGACGTCGCCGACCCCGCCTCCTGCGAACACCTCGTCGCCGCCGCGATGGAGACCTTCGGCCGGGTCGACATCCTGGTCAACAACGCCGGGATCGGCACCGCCGTCCCCGCGCTCAAGGAGACCCCGCAGCAGTTCCGCTCCGTCATCGACGTCAACCTGGGCGGCTGCTATTGGATGGCGCAGGCGGCGGCGCGGGTCATGCGACCCGGCAGCAGCATCGTCAACATCTCCAGCGTCCTCGGCCTGACGACCGCCGGCCTGCCGCAGGCGGCCTACACGGCGAGCAAGGCCGCCCTCGTCGGCCTCACCCGCGATCTGGCCCAGCAATGGACCGGCCGGCGCGGCATCCGGGTGAATGCGCTGGCGCCGGGTTTCTTCCGCTCTGAGATGACCGACCAGTACCAGCCCGAGTACCTCGAGACCCAGTCGGCGAGGATCCTCCGCGGACGCATCGGTGAACCGGAGGAACTGACTGCGGCGCTTCTCTTCCTGGCCTCCGACGCCGGCAGTTTCGTCACGGGGCAGACCCTCGCCGTTGACGGCGGTTTCACCATCACCTGAGCCCTCCGTCCATATTGTCCGGCTCGCCGGAAAAACCCGCCAATCAGGTCTCGAGCGGCATGAGTTCGGCGGCGAAGGCGTCGAAGAAATCCGGCCATCCGCCGGGCGTCGTGACCGGATGAAAGACGAACTTGCTCATCCCGGCGGCGAGATTCTCGGCGATCAACGAGCGCGCCGCGTCCCGCCCGGCCGGAAGTAGCCGCTCCGGGATGACCTGCGGATAGCGCCGCCGCAACGCCGCGAACGCCTCGTCGAACACCTCCCCGCGGCGCCCGTCGGGTACGGGGCAGGAACGGCGGAACGCCATCGACCCGGCGACCCCCAGGAGATCAGACCCGGCGGCCGTCGATGCCGGGCACCGTCGCCAGCTCGTGGCGCAGTTCAGCCAGCATCCCGGCGACCAGCGGTTCCCGCAGGACGCCGCGGTGGTCCCCGCCGATCCGGCGGATCGCGGCGGGTCCGGTCAGGACGCCCCGCCAGGCCTCGATCTCGTCGTGGTCGTCGGCGAGCCAGACCGCCGTCCGGCCATCGTAGGTGCGGGGGCGGTAGGTCATCGTCAGGATGCGCCCCTGGTTGTAGAAGACGTCGTACTGGTGCATCCCCCGGAAGCGGACCACGCCAGCAAGCGGCAGCTCGACGAGCTGGCGCAGGCGGTCGACCATCACCCGCGGGGTCAGCGTAGGCCCGTCGTCGGCGGCGAGTGGGCCGATCCCCCGACCGGCGTCGGGCGGCGCCGGGGAGTCCGGATGCGCTCCCTCCAACTGACTGGTCGGCACGATCGCCCCGGATCGGGTCAGCCGCGAGGTACCCGGCAGGTAGGTGTCGATCAACGCCAGCAGGCCGACCTCGTGGCCCGCCTTCCGGAGGACCTGCGCGACCTCGAACGCGATCAGTCCGCCGAAGGAGTGCCCGGCCAGCAGGTAGGGACCCGTCGGCTGGAGAAGACGGATCTCCCCCACGTGCCGCCGGGCGGCGGCCGACACCGACCAGTCGGGGATGCCCCGCCGTTCCAGGGCGTGCGCCTGCATCCCGTAGACCCGCCGTTCGCCCGCGAAGTACCGGGCGAACGGGAGCAGACCGATCGCCGGCCCACCGGCCTCCGGGAAGCAGAACAACGGGGTGCCGGAACCGCCGGGCGTCAGCGGCATCACGGTGGGATGCCCGACGGACTCGCTCTGCCGGGCGGCCCACACCTCGGCGAACGCGGCGGGCGTCGACGCCTGGACGACCACGGAGCTCGGCAGCCGGACCCCGAACTCGTCGCACAGGGTCGCCACCAGCTCCTGCGCGGTCGCCGCATCACCGCCAAGGGCGGTGAAGTCGTCATGCAGACCGACGGTCTCGAGGCCGAGCACGCGGGCCCACAACAGGGCCGCGGCCACCTGATACGGATCGGCCGCAGACATGCCCGGCAACGACATCACCCCACAGGACTAGGCGAAGAGCACATTGAACACCACCGGTCAAGATCATCGATACGCCGGCCGGGCGTTCGCGGGAACCCGTGATCGAGGCCCACGGCGGTGAGCCTGGTCCCGCCGGTCGGCCCACTCCCCGGTGGGATGGCCGGTTCCCCTATGGGGTGACCCGTCCCCGTCGGGCATTGACGGCTCGGCGTCGGGCGCTCACCGTAGACGTGTGGGTGATGTGGGCAGACCGGAACGGATCGTCGAAGACGAGCCGATCAGCTTTCCCGACTCCGAGCCGCTGACCATCCCGGTCCCGGCCACGCCGGAACCGGACCTGGAACCGGACCTGGAACCGGTTCCCGGGTGAGCCTGCTCGGCTGGCGGCAGTGGGCGGTGGACGCGCACGGCCAGCTACGCCCTGCCTGGACGCCGTGGTCGCCGTTTCCACCCGGGCTACTGCTCTGGCGCGCCGACGGCATGACCGAGGCACATTGCTTGCGCACCCGCCGGCCGGACCGGGACGTCGAGCCCGGCGAGCCCGGCGCGGGCCACGAACGGGTCCCGGACGAGCACTGCGCCTGCGGCCTGTACGCCTGGCGGGACCCGAGCATCCTGGCCGCCGCCCGCCCGCCCCGCTGGACCTCCCTGCCGTACGTCGTCGGAGTGGTCCGGCTCGGGGGGCGGGTCATCGTCGGTGAACGGGGCTATCGCGCGGAGCGTGGCTATCCCGTCGCCGTGCTTGACCGCGACGGCGTCGTCTCCGACGACTACGCCGTCGCGCGCTATCGCAGCTGCGCCGCGTTGGTGGCGGAATGGGCGGATCCGAGCGCCACGTCCCGCGGCCAGGACCGGGCAGCCGGGTAGTACCGCGCGCCGCACCAGAACGGCCCGGACAGCCGAACACCGGGAACCGCCGGAACCTCGAGAACGACCGCCGCCTCGAGAACGACCGCGGTCCCGGGAACGACCGCGACCGCCGGCCCGGGAAACCGGCGAGGGTTTCCGCACCCGGCCGAGGAACTCTCCCTCGGTGGGTATCTCTCCCCGTGTCGTATCGCGGGTAGACCGTTACCCCACACCGCCAAATAGTCACGCTATGTAGCCATGGAGGCAATCGGGGCGACTATGGTCGTGAACGCCCCGTACATCCCGTCCGCAGGGAGCGGATCGGGGTCGACGGGCACACGAGGGGGGCCGTCGTGACGCAATCCGAAACCGCAGGAACCGCCGGAGGTATCTCCGATCGCGGCACCGATCATGCTCCCGGCCACGGTGCACACCCGGCGCCGGCGATCCGGTCCTGGCGGATCCAGGTTCCTCCGCCGCTGCTGGTCGCGGTGGGATACCTGGCGGTGGCCGTCTGCATCTTCCACTCCGCCTGGGGGAATCTCGGGAACGTCTCCTACGGCGGCAACGACGCCATGCTGTTCGCCTGGTTCCTCGGCTGGACGCCGCACGCGCTCGCCGACGGGCTCAACCCGTTCCTGACGCACCACATCAACGTCCCCGACGGGGCCGACGTCCTGTGGAGCACACCCGTGCTCCTACTGGGCGCGCTGGCCGCACCGATCACGCTGCTGGGCGGCCCCGTGACCACGCTGACGGTGCTGCTGACCCTGGCGCCCGTGATCAGCGGATTCGCCCTGTTCTGGGTGCTGCGCCGATGGGTACGCCCGGGACCGGCGGCGCTGGCCGGCCTGCTGTACGGCTTCGGACCGTACATGATCGGCGCGTCCTATGGTCATCTGCATCTGACCTTCGCACCGTTCCCGCCGGTTCTCCTGCTGCTCCTCGACGATCTCGTGGTCCGCGGGCGGGGGCCGCGGACCACCGGCGTCCTGCTCGGTCTGGCGATCATCGCCCAGGCGCTGATCGGCGAGGAGCTGCTCGCCACATCCGCGCTGGCAGCCACGTTCGGTCTTGTGATCCTCGCCGTACATCATCGCGATCGGATCCGATCGCGGCTACGACCGGCCCTGACCGGCCTCGCCACGGCCGGCGGAGTCGCCGCGGCCGCGCTCGCCTGGCCGCTGGGCACCCAGTTCCTGGGTGCCCAGCGGATCCACGGCTCGATCCAACCCGATGGAATCGCCGTGACGGATCTGCTGACCTTCGTCACGCCGACGCCGATGCAGGCCGTCGCCCCGGACGGCGCGCTGCGCCACAGCCTCGGTTTCACGGGGAACGCGGTCGAGGTCAGCGGTTATCTGGGCGCTCCACTGATCGTCCTGATCATCGTGGTCGTCATGGTCGTCGTCACGACGGGCGGTGCGCGCCGGCCTCCGCTGGTCGGGGTGTTCGCTCCCCTCGGCGTGGTCATGGCCGTGCTCTCCCTCGGCGGTCACCTGCATGTCGACGGCCAGGACACCGGCGTTCCCCTCCCGTGGCTGCCCCTTCAGCACGTGCCGGTGCTCGGGAACGCGTTGCCCTCCCGCCTGGCGTTATACGTGATGATGTGCGCGGCCATCGTGGTGGCGACCGGGCTCGACCGGCTGCCGTCGAACCGGACGGCGCCCGCCGACCTGGACCCCGGACGGGGGATCCCCGCTCGGGCCCGGACCAGGACCGTCCGGGTGGGAGCCGGCGTGCTGACACTCTCTGCCCTGGTGGCGCTCGTCCCCGCCCCGATGCTCACCACGTCGATGACGACGCCCGCGTTCTTCACTGGTGACGGGGTGACCCTGATTCCGGAGGGTGCCACCGCACTCGTCGTCCCCTTTCCCCATCCCCAGAACGCCGAAGCCATGCTGTGGCAGGCTAGGGCGAACTTCCGGTTCGTCATCCCCGGCTGCTACTGCACCGTCCCCGGGCCCGACGGCCGGGCGGCGTTGCACAGCCCGCCGGACGCGCTGACGTCCGCCCTCATCGACATCGACAACGGCGCGACGACCGCCGCTGCCATGTCGGGATCGCCGCGGCTCCGGGCGGCCTACAAACGGCTGGCCCCGGACGCCGTCGTGCTGGGACCGGCGCGACGGACCGCCGAGCTACGCACGCTGCTGCGCGAACTCGTCGGCGCGGCTCCCCGCCGGGTCGGCGAAGTCGACCTGTGGCTCCCAGGCCGGGAAGCCGGGCGTTGACCTCGTCACCGGTGCCCCCGTGTCGTCCACCGGACAAGCCCGAAGGCCCGCAGGGAATCGCGCCCCGGAAGAGTTTCCGAGAAGCTGGCAGCCGGGCGCTTTACCACCGCACCCCGGCCGTGAACCTGCTCTGCCGATTCCTCTACGATTTCCCGCATTCCGCGACCATGGTCGCCAGTGATCCACATCCCAGAGCGGAGGATGCGCGGTGTCGACGGACCAGCCGGCCGGGTCCCGGCCGGAAAGGCTGACCCGACGGCAACGCCTCACCGTGGTGATCGGCGTGGTTCTCGCCGTCGCCGTCGTCACTTCGGTCGTTGCCACGTCCAATCGTTCCAGGGCGGCCGCCTGGCCGCCGACGGGCCGATCCGCCTGTGCTTCGGTACAGATCTTCACCGGCAACGTCGGGTCACCCTATAATCAGTTTGCCCGGGTACTGCGGACCCGGCTACAAGCCGCCCCGGAACGCTTCGACGTGGACGTCGTGGAAACGGCGGGTTCCACGGAGAACATCTATGACCTGGAATCACCCGACAGCCGCGTCTGCGGGTTGGCGATCGCGCAGCTCAATACGACAGTCGACGCGGCGGCGGGGGTCAACCAGTTCGAGCCGAACCGCGGTGGCCACCCGGTGGCGGGTCTGCGCACCCTCGGCCCCGTCCATCAGGACCTGCTGCACGTGATCGTGCGCGACCCCACCAGCAGGTCGGATGACGTCGACATCACCCGCTTCGCTGATCTCTGCCATCGACCCATCGCCGCCGGCCGGCCGGGATCGGGGGTCCGGCAGATCAGCGAGGTGCTCCTGCGGGTGGCCCTGTCCGAGGACTGCCGCGGCGAGCTGGACGAATCCTCCATCGACGAGGCCCTGCGCCGCCTGTCCGCCGGGAAGGTGGACGCGGTGGTCTGGGCGGGCGGAGCCGGAACCCGGCAGATCAAGAACGCCATCGCCGGTGGCGCCAGGCTGCGCCTGCTCGACCTGTCCAGTTACCAGGACGGCATCACCGCCGACTGGGACCAGTTCTACCGGTCCCGCGGGCACTTCTTCGCCGGGCCGGTCTTCGGCACCGGAAGCCTCGGGCCCGACGACTACCGGGAGATCCCGCCGGTCCGGACCGTCACAATCCCCAACGGCCTGCTCGCCCATGCGGACGCCGATCCGGTACTGGTCAGGCGGGCGACCGCCGAACTGTTCCGGGATCCGCAGGACTACGCAGAGGCGCTGTGGGGCGACAACCCCGGGGGACGGACGGTCCCGGACGCGCTGTCCGTCTACGAAGGACCGCTTTTCTGCTATATACCGTTGCATCGGGCCGCCACGGAATACTACGTTTGGAGATTCCGACGCCCACCGGGCTGTGGCGCGACGTGACAGCGCCACCAACGTGACAGCGCCACCAACGTGACAGCGCCGCCGGGGACAGTGCTGCCGGGGACAGGGACGCTCGAGGACCAGCCGTGCTAAGACCACTGAACGACACCGACCCGCGGGTGATGGGGCCCTATCGCCTGCACAATCGCATCGGCGCCGGCGGCATGGGCGTTGTTTACCTGGGATTCGGGCCGGACGACCAGCCCGTCGCGGTAAAGGTGCCGCACGAGGTGCATGCCAGTGACCCCGAGTTCCGTGCCCGCTTCCGTTCCGAGGTCTCGGCTGCCCGGGACGTGCAGGCCGACACCGTCGCCCGGGTGATCAGGGCCGAGGTGGACGGGCCGAAGCCCTGGCTCGCGACCGAATACGTGGCGGGCCCCACCCTGCACGCCGCCGTCCAGGAGAGCGGCCCGCTCACGGGCCGCTCTCTGGATGGGCTCGCGATCGGTCTCGCCACGGCCCTCGAGGCGATCCACACCGCTGGCGTGGTGCATCGCGACCTCAAACCGGCGAACATCGTGATGTCCTGGGCCAGTCCCAAGGTCATCGACTTCGGGGTGGCCCGGTCGGCCGACTACACCGGCTACACCCAGGCGGGCGAACTCGTCGGGACCGTGGCCTGGATGGCCCCCGAACAGATCAACGGCCAGCAGGCGGGATCGGCCGCGGACGTCTTCGCCTGGGGATGCTGCGTGGTCTTCGCCGCGACTGGGCGACGTCCCTTCCGCGGCGAGGCGCCGGAGATCGTGGCGCTGCACATCAGCTCGACCGAGCCGGAGCTCGACGGCGTGCCCGAGCGGCTGCTCGGTCCCGTTCGCCGCGCCCTGACGAAGAACCCCGGGCACCGGCCCTCCGCCGGCGAGCTCGTCCGCCTGCTCACCCAGCGGCTCTCCCCCGGGGAGACGGCCGACGCCAGCAATGGCGTCCCCCCGGTCACGGCCGCGGAACCGAACCGCGAGCAGACCCGGCCGACCCCGAATCCCGGCCCGCCGGCAACCCCTCCCCCCAAACCCTCACCCGTCCCGACGCCGCCATTTCCCCTAGCCGGGCCCGCGCATCCTTCGCGTCCTTCCCGTCCTTCACGTCCTTTCCGGTCCTCGTCACGGTCATCGGTCCTGACCGCGCTGCTCACCCTGACCGGTCTGGCCGCTGCGGCCGGGGTCTGGGCCGCTGGGACCGAGCGGACCGGCCATGCCGTCGTTGGACCGGTGGCCGCCACGATGATCGGCCTCATCTGCGGACAAATGACCTTCCTGAGTGACCGCCGGATCGGCGTCCTGACGACCGTGGCCGCGGCGGTGAGCGGGTCGGGGGCCGGTCTGCTGCTCGCGCGCGTCCTGGATGTCGACGAGCCGAATCGGGTACTGCTGTCGGTTGCCGGCGCCCTGATCGTCGCCACGGCCTTCGCGGGCGCCATGGCGCCGTCCCGGCCGGCCCCGGGGGGTCGGCCCGGAACCGACGGGCCGGGCGGGCCGGGCGAGCCGGTGGGGGCACACCGGCTCCT
>NZ_CDXDOR010000076.1:0-23931 GCF_978021225.1 Frankia sp. CeTa3Moorea
GTGGGTGGCCGGGCGACGGACGGTGGACGGCGTCGGGCGCTGCCTCACCGCACCGAGATCGGCGCCGGAAGCGATGGTGCGCGGGTGGTGGCGCTGAGGGCGCGGCTGAGGGCGCGCCCGGAACTCCGGCCACGAAGGTGCCGGGGACGCGCCTGATCGGGGGACGGCGCGGGGCCGTCAGCGACAGCGGCTGGTCTCAGCGCGCCCGTAGTCGATGCAGCGGCGGCACGTCAGCAATGGAGATGTGCGCACACTTTTCACCCTGAGTAGGTGAACGTTGCCGCGTCAAGAAGGAGGTGGGAATGTGACGTGCGATACGTCAGGCCCGCGCGGGAAGTTCGGGTGCGCAGCCGGGCCCGACCGTATGATTGTCCAATGGATGAGATAGTAATCTCATATTCCGAGACGCCAGGCTGGGATCCCGAGACCTACGACGGGGAGCGCCGCCGGCTCGTCCCCTCCTTCGACCTGCTGTACGGATCGGTCGGCGACCTGGTGGCACGCCAGGGTGGCGCCCGACCGGCGGTGCTCGACCTCGGCGCGGGCACCGGTCTGCTGGCCGCCGCGGTCGCCGCGGCCGTCCCCGACGTCCGGTTACACCTGTTCGACGGCGCCGCGCCGATGCTGGCCAAGGCCCGGGCGCGGCTGTCCGCCGGCTCGATCGAGGCCGTCACCGTCGCGGACCTCGCCTCCGCCCTGCCGACCGGCCCGTTCGACGCGGTCGTCTCGGCGCTGGCCATCCACCACCTCGACGACCCCGGCAAGCGCGACCTGTTCCGCCGGGTGCGCGACGTCCTGTGGCCGGGTGGGCTGTTCGTCAACCTCGAGCAGGTCAACGGCCCGACTGCCGCCCTGACCCGGCAGTACGAGGACATGCACGAACGGCAGGCTCGGGCGGCGGGTTCAGACGACGCCGAGTGGCAGGCCGCGTTGCGGCGGATGTCCTTCGATCGGTGCGCGCCGCTCGCCGACCAGCTCGACTGGCTGGCCGACGCCGGATTCGCGCCGGTCGACTGCGTCGCCAAGCACGGCAGGTTCGCGGTCTATGCCGGCTGGCGCCCCTGAGTCCGTCCACGGCCCACCCCGTCACCCGGCGGGGCACCAGCCGGTGAGCCTCACACCAGCTGCCGGGCGACGTCCGTCCGCACACCTGCCAGGGCGGTGTAGGCCGCGCCGCCCGGACATTCGGTAGCCATCCAGTCGCGGTGCCCGCTAACAGCCGGGACGGTACGACGCCTGCCACTCACCGGATGGACGTAGTGGACGGTGCCGAGCGGGTCGAGATGATGCGCTCCGGTCAACGCGAGCAGCACCAGGACGAGCGTGCGACGGGCGGCGGCGGTGGGGGTGCGCGTCCGCAGGTCACCGAGCAGCGCGACGCCGACGTTGCCGGCGTTGAAGTCCGCCACGTGCGCACCCGTCACCACGTAGCCGTCCTCCCGGTGGCCGGGAACGCTCTCCGTTCCCGACCACCGGCCCTCGTAAAGCGTGCCTGCCTCGTCGATGAGGAGGTGGTACCCGATGTCCGACCATCCCCGCTCGACCGTGTGGAAGTGGTAGATCGCCCGCACGGTGGCGGCGGGGTTCGGATCGTCGTTGGGCGTCACCGTGTGATGAACCGTGACAACCTGGCCCGGGTGGTACGTCGGTTTCCAACCGCTGCCGGGTGAGGGGGACAGCCGCAGCGACTCGTCCGCGCCCCACGCGGCCCGGGGCAGGTAGCGCAGGTCGAGCGTCGCCGGCAGCCGGACGGGGGCGACCGGCGCAGCGGGGACCGCCGACGCCCCAGACGCGGTCGCGACACGGGGCGGCGGCGACGATCTGGGCGCGGCGAAGAGCCCCGGCGACCGGGCGGCGCGCGAAACCGAGATCGCGGAAAGGGCGGCGTAGGCGGACACAATGGGTGCCGTTAACCGCTGCAACGGCCCCGACGTCGTGTTCAGGGCGGTGGACGTCACGGACGTCGCGCCGGGTGGCAACCACAGTTCGTAGCCGGTCGCGCGGTGCGCGGCGACCAGCACGGCGGCGCTCCTCCCCCCGGCCGGCGGGTCGTCCCGATCCACCGGACAGCCGACCGCCAGCGACCGCCATGCGTCGAACCCACCCCCCGGCGGGCGCAGCCGGATCTCGGCGCCCCGAGAAGCGGCACCGCCGGCACCGGCGGTCCCGGCGGTCCCGGCGGTCCCCGTGCCGGCACCCCCGGGACCGGCCCGGCCATCCGCCGCGCGATCCTTCCCGTCACGGGTCCATCGGACGGCCACGTAACCGATGTCGAAATCCGACGTCGCGGGCCCCACTCCCCTCGTCACGGCGGCCAGGGTCCGGGGCACGAGCACGACACGCGTCCCCGGCGCCGAGAGGGCCCGCGCTTCCGCACCGGGTCGGACCCCTGCGGCCGGTGGCCCGGCCGGGCCAGCGGACGCGCTGCTCGGCGCGGCGTCGAGCAGCGTCTCCGCCCATCCACCCAGACCGGCACCGGCGAGACCGAGCATTCCGCGCCGGGACAGACCGGGCTCACGGCGACGCCGGCGAAACGGGTCAGCGGCATGGGACATGAGGCGTCCTTCGGGTCGTCAGGGTTGAGACATTGGCACGCTACGGTAGTCGATGCCTTACCCTGTGCATCAAGGCGCCAAGAGATCCACCACGAGCCACGAGCTACCCGGCGGCAACGGGGACGGGGAATACGTCCCAGCGTCACGGGAAGGTCCATAAGCATCCGTTCGGGAGGACCTGAGCATCCGTTCGGGAGGAGGAGTGCCATGGTCGGGAAGAAGCCGCGGACCGACAAAACCAACAAGAAGGCGCAGGCCGACGAGATGCGGGACGATGTTCCGTCCACCATCGCCCGCTCCGACGATCAGGCCATCCGCACCTGGAAGAAAACCCACGACTCGGCGGTGGAGACCTACGGTGAGGGTGCGCGTGCCCACCGTGCGGCCTTTGCCGCCCTCAAGCACACCCACGAGAAGGTGGGGGACCGTTGGCGGCCGAAGGGTCGGCCCGGTCCCTCCGACGAGCAGGCCGCCACGCCGACGCCCGCCTCCCGGCACAGCGGGCCGACCGCCGAGGGCGTGGACGCGAACGCCTCGCTGACGCACCTGCGCGCGCTCGCCCGCGAGCTCGGCATCCCCGGCCGATCGACGATGTCGAGGGACGATCTCGTCGAGGCGATCAAGAAGGCCAACCGCAGGCGGACCGCGCAGGCCCGCAGCAGCGCGTAGGAGCCGTCCGCTCCTGGGAATACCGACCAGGACCAAGATTGGCGTTTACTACCTATGAGCTTTCGACGCGGATGCCGTCGAGTGCGAAACCCCGGATACCCGTCATGGCCGGTAAGGGCCCACCGTCCGCGCGCCGCCGCGGGCGCAGGTAGTAGTGCCAGGTCGGGGCCGGCCCGGCCGGAGGCCGGGTCCATCGGGTGGGTTCCCCCCGCCCCCGCCGATAAGTGATCTTCGTCGTCATGCGGTTGCCGGGGTCGGGGGGTCCCCCGAGCCCGAGGTCCCCCGCGCGCGAGGCCGCTTCGTCGCCGTCCTCCCGCAGGCTGAACCGCGCGTGCAGACGGCGCAACGGCTCGGGAGCCCACCAGTTGTAGTCGCCCGCCAGGGCCATGAACGCCGGGACGAGGATCGCTCGGACGAGGGTCACGTCGAGCACGATCGACACGGTCAGCCCGACACCCACCAGTTTGATCATGCTGATGTCCGATGCGGACAACGCGACCATGACCACGACGAGAGCGAGCGCCACACTCGTGATCAGTGGACCGGTCGCCCCCAGCCCACGGGCGACGGAATCGTGGTTGTCTCCCGTCCGCAGGTACTCCTCGCGGATGCGGGCGAGCAGGAAGATCTCGTAGTCCATGCTGAGCCCGAACGCGATGAAGAACATCAGGACCGGGCTGGTCATCTCCAGCGTGCCCGACACCTGGAAGTCGCCGACCAGACCGGTCAGGTGCCCGTCCTGGAAGACGAACGCCAGCAGCCCGACGGTGGCGGCGAGGTTCAGCGTGTTGAGGAACATCGCCTTCAGCGGAAGGAGCACGCTGCCGGTGAACAGGAACAGCAGGATGAAGGTCGCCGTCATCACGACGGCGAAGGCCGGTAGCAGACTCCGCTTGATGGAATGCGAGGTGTCGAGGAAGTGTGGCGCGAGTCCGCCGATGAGGACGCCGAACGGCGCCGGTGTCGCCTGCAGCCTCCGGACCAGGTCCTTCGCCGGCTCGGACAGCGGAGACCTGTCGGTCTGCCACACCGACAGCCAGGCGCCGCGATGCGTTCCGACGTACCTCATCGGAGTCTTCGGCACCGCACCGACCCGCTCGCCCCGCAGGAAGCTGCCGGTGACGGTGTCGACGCGGGCAACGCCCGGCAGCGCGGACAGCCGGATCGCGTAGTCGGTCAGCTTCTCGGCGTTCCCCGGGTCCCGCGCGTCCACTCCGGGCACCACGATCGGAATCTGGCAGGGCAGGCAGACGACGAAGTCCTCCCGCATCGCGTCATTGACGACGTGAGCCTCCGCGGTCGCCGGCAGGACTGTGTCGTCGGCCAGCGCGAGGTTGAGGTGGCGCAGCGGCGCGGCACACAGCACCAACACGAAGATCGCGGCCCCACCGAAGAACACCGGGTGGCGCATGACCCGCCGCGCCAGCGCCGACCAGCCGTGGCCAGCCGCCGCGGCCCCCACGCGGTGGCCGCCGGACCGCCGGCGACCCGAGCGCCTCGGGCGTGACCCCGAGCGTCTCAGGCGTGACAACGCCAGCCGGACGTTGCCGCGCTCGATGCGGTCACCGAGGACCATCAGCGCCGCGGGCAGCACGAGCAGTGCGGCCACCTCCGAGGCGACGACGACGATGATGCCGGCGAAGGCGAACGAACGCAGGTAATAGATCGGGAAGACCAGCGCGGCCGTCAGGGACAGCGCCACCGTCACCCCGGAGAAGAACACCGTGCGCCCGGCGGTCTCCAGCGTCCGGCGCAGCGCCGCCGCCGGGAGCAGCCCGCGGTCCTGTTCGTCCCGAAAACGTCGCAGGATGAACAGGCTGTAATCGACCGCGAGACCGAATCCGAGGGCGGTCGTCAGGTTCACCGAGAAGACCGACACGTCAGTGAGCGTGGCCGCCAGCCGCAGCAGCGCGAGACTCGACACCACCGACACCACGCCGACCAGGACCGGAAGCAGGGCAGCCGGGACCGTGCCGAAGGCGTAGAGCAGCACGAGGAACACCAGCGGAGTGGAGATCTGCTCACCGTGCGCCAGGTCGACACGGCTGCGCTCGGTCACGTCACGCATGACCGCGGGCGCCCCGCCGAACCGGACCTGGACCCCCGGGCCGTCGTGGGCGTACCGGTCGTGCAGGGCGTTCAGGCGGTGCTGGATGTGGTCCTCGGAACCGGTGAGCCGAAACACGATCAGGGCCGACCGACCGTCCTTCGCACGCAGCAGCGGGCTCGCCTCGTTGGGCCCGCCCGGCCAGTACGACAGCACCGAGGTCACCCCCGGCTCCGCGGCAATCCGCCCGGTGAGCTCCCGGCCCAGGCGGGCGGCGATCGGCCCGTCGATACCCGGGGCCGACGTCAGCATGATGGCGACGTCGGGGGGCGCGTCCGGGAACTCCTCGTCGAGCAGCCGCTCGGCCCGCGTCGACGGATCGCCCGGTGCGTAGAAACCACCGGTGGCAAGCTGGTCGTAGATTCCGGCATTCCACGGCAGCAGCACGACCACCAGCAGGCAGGCAGCGGCGAGTACCCTTCCCCGGTACACGACGGCCGCGTCAGCCACCATTGTGAACAGCGAACGGGGTGGTGCGCCGGTGGAGCCCGTCGGCGCGGGGCCGCGGTCGGCCCAGCCCTCGTCCCGTCCGTGCGACCCCTCGTCCCGTCCGTGCGACAACGCGGCATACGTCACCCGATCGGGGCGGGATTCGCGCTGCTGCGCCGGATCAGCGAACGACGGCATGACGCTCCTTCGAGGATCTCCCGTGCCGATGGATCTCGTGACGGCCGGACGGTGGCCGCCAGCGGCCACGCGTCCGGGCATGGAGCACCGCATGGAGCACTGCGTGGAGAGCACTGCGAGGAAGTCCCGAGCTTCCACCTTGAAAGTAGACCTGCCTGAGACCCTGGTCCCGAACTACCCTCGCCCGGAGGCAGAAGTGTAGCGGGAGTCTGGCCACGATCGATATTCGGCCGCCGAAAGCAGGGCCGCCGGAAGAATCTTCGAGGGTAGGCGGCCGCCGCGGCGTAGGAGGAGTGGGCGGGAATGCCGGGAGCAATCCCGAAGGTAGTAGGGCAATGCCTCAGGCCCAGCCTGAGCCTCGGCTCGCCGGCCGGGCGGCCCCGCCACTCCTGCCCGCACAGCGTGAAAACACCGCTATGGCACCGATGGCAGGCCACATCGACCCGCGGTCGAGATCCTCGTACACCGGCGCCGGGAATATACGGCGGGGTCGAATGGCCGTGACTGCCAGACCGGCAGTCACGGCCACGCCCCCGGCAGGGGCCCGGTGCGGACCCCTGAGATCAGGGCAGCATTCCCAGCTGGCGCGCGGCGTGTACCGCGGCTGTGCGGTTACGGACACCGAGCTTGCGCATGATGCTGCGCAGGTACGCCTTCACCGTCTCGGGCGAGACCGTCAGCCGGCGGGCCGTCTCGACGTTGGACAATCCCAACGAGACCTGGGCAAGCACCTCCAGCTCGCGCGGGGTCAGCGTCAGCCGTCCGACCGTCTTCGTCTCCTCGGCGAGCAGCCCGCGCAGCAGCTCGGACACCCCGCCGATGCGACCGCGCAGGAACGGGTCGGCGACATGCTCGGTGACCTCCTGAAGCTCCCGGTAGGCCAGCCGCAGGCTCTCCCGGGGCAGACCCGACATCCGCGGGAACGGGACGGCCCCCGGCCGCACGGCCGGCACCCCGCCCTGGACCGGCACCTGCATCCGCCCCTGGACCGGCATTCCGCCCTGGACCGGCATTCCGCCCTGGACCGGCACCCGCCCCTCGACCGGGCCCCGTCCCTGGACCGGCACCCGCCCCTCGACCGGCACCCGCCCCTGGACCGGTACGGACGGCACCCTCGACCGCGGCCCCCCACTGACGAGACCGAGTTCGCGTTCCATCAACCGGGCCACCGCCATAGCTGCGTGAATAGCCGACTCATCGAATGACAGATCCGGTTCGAGAGCGGCATACAGTACCGCGGCCACCGCGCCGTCCTCGCATACTGGCACCGCCATGATCGCACCGAGACCGGTGTCGTCGATCTCCGCGGCGGTGGATCGCAGCGCTCTTCGCGCGGCAGCTCGATCATTGATGACGACCGGCCGGCAATGCTTGACGACCTGACCGCCGATTCCCATCCCGGCTGGGATCTCGACACCGATCAGCCCGGCCGGCCCCGGCCCGTCCACGTTGGTGATGGTCAGGGTGCGGGAATGGAGTGCGACCATTCCCCCGAAAGTAATGTGTGCACCCGATGAGGCCCGCAGGCGCGCGAGCGCCCGAGGCAGAACAGTTTGCATACGGCTAGGAATAGCCAGTGTAAGAGTCATGAGCATCCCCTTCCCCAACCTGCCCAGACGTCGCGAATCCTAGCACCGTCTTTACAATAAGCACAAACAAATACCGACGAAACGGACTTTACATATCTGCATGAGAGTTGGGGGCCGCGGGCGCGTAGTGGACTCCGTGGCTTCATCGCTACCACCCATCAGGTTCCGGCAACGTACCAGGAAAGTGTCAGGAATGTATCGGGGAGCGCACGGTGAGCGGGTCCGTTCGGGCCATGGCACGCAGCCGGGCTAACCCGGCGAGGAGCTGAAGTTCGGCGACCGAACGGGGAGAGCTGTCGAGCAGCGCCGGTGACATGACCAGCGCCGCCGCCACCTGTGCCCGGGAGATCGCGACGTTGAGCCGGTTGCGGGAGAGCAGGAAGTCCAGCCCCCGCGGCGCCTGGGCCGAGCTGGACGTGGTGAGCGAGGTGATGACGACGGCTGCCTCCTGGCCCTGGAAACGGTCCACCGTCCCGACCCGCACCCCGGGCAGGCCCGCCTTGCCCAGCGCGTGCTCGACCGCCCGCACCTGCCGGTTGTAGGGGGCGACGACCAGCAGGTCGCTGCCGAGGAGCGGGCGCGGGGGCCCGCCGTCGACGAGGGTACGACCGAGCAGGTGGCGAACGATGTCACGGATCACAGCAACCTCCTCGTCCGACCGGGTGCCGTTGTCGTGATGCTCGACGTCGTGCAGGTACAGCCCGGCCGGTACACCCGCCACGGCGCGCGTCCCGGCCACCGGATGCGCGTGCAGCAGCCCCCGGTACGCCAGCGCCGACACCGGCGCGCATACGGCCGGGTGCAGCCGGCGGGTCCGATCGAGGAAGTAGCCGAACTCGGGCGGGATCACCTCGGCGTCGCCGAGCAGATGCGACAGCGCCGAGGCGTCCGCGCCGTCCGGATGGATGCCGGCCACCACCTGCGGCAGTTGCTGCGGATCGCCGAGGAGCACGAGGTT
Organism: Frankia sp. CeTa3Moorea; assembly: GCF_978021225.1. Lineage (NCBI taxonomy): Bacteria > Bacillati > Actinomycetota > Actinomycetes > Frankiales > Frankiaceae > Frankia > Frankia sp. CeTa3Moorea. The sequence continues at coordinate 8,506 of NZ_CDXDOR010000076.1, forward strand.
GCGGGCCGCGCCGGCCACCGCGAGGGTATCTGCGAGCGCGAACTGCCCCGCCTCGTCAATGATCAGAACGTCGAAGGGGTCACCACGCAGCACCGGGTTCGCGAACGCCCAGGCGGTGTCCCCGACCAGGTGGCCCTCGGGGTGCTCCCGGCGCCACGCCGCAAGTGCCCGCAGATCCCGCGGACCGTCCCAGGGCGGGAACACGCCCGGAGCCGCCTGAGCCGGCTTCGCCCCGGACCGCTGTTTCTTCGCGGCGGGCACCGCGGGGCGCCAGGCGGGCACGGCGTCCGCGGCCCGGGCGTCGGCGGCCCCGGTATCCGCGGCTTGGGCGTCCGCGGGATTCGGGTCCGCCGGCGGCTGGCCGGTCGCGGCGAGCATCGCGTTCTCGATCGCCTTGTGACTGGTCGAGCAGACCCCGACCGTGCGCCCCTGCTCGACGAGATGGCGGATGAGCCTGCCGGCGAGGTAGGTCTTGCCCGCCCCAGGCGGCCCCTGCACGGCCAGGTAGGAGCCGTCGAGCGCGCTCACCGCGGCGAGCACGGCGGCGATCTGGTCTCCGTCGTGCTCGCCGGGCGCCGGCAGGTCGCCCCGGCCGATCAGCCGCGGGGGGCGACGGCGCAGCAGGTCCAACGCGGGGTCCGCAGGCAGGTCCGGCAGGGCGTCGGCGGTCCGGCGGGCGAGGTCGCGGATCGCCGCCGGCTTGGGTTCCGGACGCACCGGCGATCCGGGCAGCACGGCGAGGGGCGGCCTGCGGGCCACGTCGTCGGGGGCGACGCTCTCCCGCAGCAGCAGCGTGTGCGGCTCGGCCCGCTCGACGACCGCGTCGGTGGTAACGCCCTCGGCCCCGGGCGGTCCCGGGTAGAGCAGCCGCACCGCCTCGCCGCGGTCGAAGGGATGCGGACGGTCCGCATCGACGCGGGCCTGCAGCAGTCGACGACTCCGCCGCCGTCGCCCGGCCGGTTCGACCCAGTCCTCGACAACGGTCCAGCTCACCGGGACCGCGCAGTCGTCAGCCGATTCCAGCGTGGCGCGATCGGCGGTCAGCGCCGCGAAGTACGACCACCAGGCGGGCTTGTTCTCACGCCGGTGGTATCCGACGGCCGCGGCGAGCAGGGCGCGCGCCCGCTCGTCGTCCGTCCAGTCAGCCGGGTCGTCGGGAAGACCCGCGACGAGGGTGTCGACGAGCGCGTCGTCGGCGGCGTCGGCGTCGGCGGGGTCTACCGGGTCGGTGCCGGAGGCTGTGGAGGTCGGGGCGGCGAGGTCGATCCGCGGCGTGCCGCCGTCGGCCTCCCGCAGGCCCAGCAGCCAGCGGTGCAGTCGGTGGGTCGACACGCAGTCGATCCGGTTGTAGTCGGCGATCTGAGCGAGGACGCGGTCGGCCGCGGCGAGCTCCCCGGCGGCGCGGTGTGCCAGGAAGCTCTCGTACGCCACGATGCTGTCGATGGCGTTCTTCACCTCGGCCTGCCGGGCACCGGGCAGGAACAGCGGTTCGAGGTATTTGATCGAGTAGGACGGCTGGGAGATCCGCAGGCTGCGCCGGACCACGGCGTAGAGATCCACCAGCCGGTGCCCAGCGAGCAGATCGTCGACCTGCCGTTCCCGCGTGCCGTGTCGCGCGGCCAGCCGGCGCAACGCGTTCGGCTCGTAGGGCGCGTAATGGTAGATGTGCGCGCCGGGGTGCGCGCGCAACCGCTCCGTCGCCCAGTCGACGAAACGCTCGAACGCCTGCCGCTCCCCCGCCCGATCATGCGCCCAGAACGCCCGGAAGACCTCGCCGTCCGCGAGGGTGACCGCGCCGAACAGGTACTCCAGACCGGCGGCGTCCAGCGCGTACGGATCGCCCTCCATATCGAAGTAGATGTCACCGGGATCGGGCGCCGGAAGGGCCGCGAGCCCCTCCGGGCCGGTCATCCGGACGGTCACCGTCCCGACCGGGTCGTCCGCGGTCCGCGTCGCATCCTGCGCGGCCTGCAGTTCCGCCTGAAGACGCAGTCCCGCGAATGTCGCCGGGGACATCGTCGCGGGCCGCTGGTCGTCGCGGGCCGCGGCGAGCTCCTCCACCGCGGTGATGCCAGCCGCGCGCAGCACCCGTCGCTGGTCGCCGCGCAGCCCGGCGACCAGCGACAGGTCGCGGGCCTCCGCCCGGCCGCGCGTGCAGTGCGCGCTGAACGCGCAGGTGGCGCAGGCCGACCGGGGCTCGGCCCAGGATGGTTCGGGAACCACGGGGGCGACCGCCAGCCGATCGGCGAGACGGCTTCGCGCGTGCCCGACCATCGGCACGACATCGTCGACCCGGAACCTGCGCACAACCCCGGGCGCGGGAGCGGTGGCCCGCTGCGCGGGATGCAACAGATGCATGAACCGCGGAACGGGTACGCCCACCGACGGTAAGGCCGCCGCGTAGGCGGCGAGCTGCAGCACGGCTCCCGGACTGGCGTGCCGGGCGAGCTTGGCGTCGTAGGGCTCGTAGCGGCCCGCGACCGCGGGCCCGGTCGACGCGCCGGTGATCGGATCGAGATGCGCCGCGATGAGGAAGTCGGGGCGCCCCTGGAACGCGCCGTCGAACAGCGCCCCCTGGTAGACGACGGGAACCCCGGCGGCCAACGCCTGGCGGGTCCGCTCGTGGGCCCGGGCCAGGGCGGCGAGCGTGGGGGCGGGCCGCTCGATCGCCACGACCCCGTCCGCGCCGAAACACCGGCGCAGATGCTCCAGCCAGCGTCGTTCGTGCGCCTCGCCGTGCCGCACGGCAGTGGTGTCCGCGGGGGTCAGGCGCACCCGGTCGATCCGGCGCGGCCCGTCATCCGATGTCTCCCCAGTCACCAGCCCGGCGGCGAGCGCGTGCGCAAGCCCGACGCGATGCCCACACTCGACGACATCGACAAGATCACTGGCGGAAACCACCCAGCGGTCCTCGAACCTGTGCACGACACCATCCCCATCTGGGCCATCCCGTTTCCATCCGGGCCATCCCGTTCGGTCCCGTGCCGATCCTCTCCCGATCCGGGTTCACGGTCCGGACCAACCCGGCCGGGCGTGCCCCGAAGGACTGAACGCGGCCGGCCACGCCGCCCGCGCGAGCAGACCCGGCCCGTAGCCGACCCGGCCGGTCACTCCCGCCGGGCTGGAGGCAGCGGTCGTCGCCGTGCAGCACGGGCAGACCCTGTCCACGACCCGGTACTCGGTCACCTGCGACAGTTGGAGCGAGACGGCCTGGTCTCGCGCACGTATCACGCCGAGATGCCGCCACGGGTCGAGTACGAGCCGACAGATCTGGGTCGCAGCCTCTCGCCCGTCTTCCAGACGCTGGTGACGTGGGCGGATTCGCACCTCGACCAGGTCCACGCCGCCCGCCGCCGGTACGACGCCGGCGGACCGCCATGATCACGCGCGAACCCGGCCTCCTCGAAGACCTGACGGGCCTTGACCGTCACGATCTGGCACGACGGCACGACGGCACCATCGGCAACAACGCGGCAACGCGGCGCCCGGCCCTACGCGGCGACGGCCTCCAGCGCGCGGTCGAAGTGCCGGTGGGCGGCCACGGCCGTGGTGAACGCGGAACCGAAGTCGTCGAGCACGGACGGCCCCGCAAAGTCGCGGACCGTCACGACACCCCGGTCGGACACCACCACGTCACCCTGGTCGGCGACCCGCGCGCCCGGCAAGGAGGCGATCTCGAGCAACGACACCCCTGCGCCGACTGCGCCGATCGGCTTCGCGTGCTTGTACGCCTCGCCGACGTAGTGCACGGCCTCGCCGTTGTGTGTCAGTGCGGTGACACCGCGCTCGCCCGGGGCGACGAACACCGCGTCGTAGAGGACCGAGGACATGGTCACCAGCGTTCGGTCCACCGGCAGCGCGTCGCCGGACACCGTGGCGAGCATGCCTCCGTGTGGCGCGAGAACCTCCAGGATCGCGCCCTGTTCGCGCAGCGCGGCGGTGGCCGAACGCAATGCCACCTCGTCCACGCCGTCCGCCGCGAGCACCGCGATCCTGCGGGTGGCCACCCCGCTGGGCTGGTCGGCCTGGCTCAGCGCGGGTGAGGACCGTCCGTGGTTCGGGGTGCTCTCCGGTGGCACCGGCAGCCCGAGGTTCTCGGCGACCCCAGCCGCGAGTTCGTGGTCCACCTGGGCGAGATGTCCCAGGACACGCTCCTTGATCTGGGTGTAGTCGACCTTGCCGAGCTCGAAGCTAAACGCGTCGACGATGTGCCGCCGCTCCCAGGAGGACATGCTGTTCCAGAACAGGGTGGCCTGGCTGTAGAAGTCCTTGAAGCTCTCGCTCCGCTTACGGATCTTGTTCCCGTCGACCCGCTCGGCGTAGTGCACGTACCCCCCGTGCGCCGGATCGGAGAGCACCGGGCAACCGCCGCTGATCGAGTTCGGGAAGTACGACGTCTGGCTCTGCTGAATGCGATGCTGCCCGTAACCGTCGCGGGAGTTGTTGTGCACCGCCGCGACCGGCCGGTTGACCGGCAGTTGGGCGAAGTTCGGGCCGCCGAGCCGGATCAGTTGGGTATCCAGGTAGGAGAACAGCCGGGCCTGCAGCAGCGGGTCGTTCGTGAAGTCGATGCCGGGGACGACGTTCTGTACGCAGAACGCCACCTGCTCGGTCTCGGCGAAGAAATTGTCGGGGTTGCGGTTGAGCACCAGCCGTCCCACCGGCCGCACCGGCACCCGCTCCTCAGGAATGATCTTCGTCGCGTCGAGAAGATCGAAGTCAAACGCGTGCTCGTCGGATTCCGGCACGAGCTGCACGCCGAGTTCCCACTCCGGGAACGTACCGTTCTCGATCGACTCCCACAGGTCCCGCCGGTTGAAGTCGGGGTCCTTGCCCGCGATCTTCTGTGTCTCGTCCCAGACCAGGGAGTGCGTGCCGAGCTTCGGCCGCCAGTGGAACTTGACGAAGGTCCCCTGCCCGGCGGCATCGACGAACCGGAAGGTGTGCACGCCGAAGCCCTGCATCATCCGGTAGCTGCGCGGCAGTGCCCGGTCCGACATCAGCCACATCATCATGTGCATCGACTCGGGGACGAGGCTGACGAAGTCCCACAGGGTGTTGTGCGCGGAGGATGCCTGCGGGATCTCGTTGTGCGGCTCCGGCTTCACCGCATGGACGAAGTCGGGGAACTTGATACCGTCCTGAATGAAGAACACCGGCATGTTGTTACCGACGAGATCGAAGTTACCCTCCTCGGTATAAAATCTGACGGCAAATCCGCGTACGTCCCGGACCGTGTCCGCGGAACCGCGGGAACCGCCGACGGTCGAGAACCGTACGAACACCGGGGTACGCCGGCCGGCCTCGCCCAGGAAGTGCGCCCGGGTCACGTCGGCGAGCGACTCGTACGCCTCGAAGTACCCGTAGGCACCGGCACCGCGGGCGTGGACGACCCGCTCGGGGATGCGCTCGTGATCGAACCGGGTGAGCTTCTCCCGGAAGTGGAAGTCCTCCAGCAGCGTCGGACCGCGTTCCCCCGCCGCGAGCGAGTCGTCGGTGTGTTCGACACCGATCCCCTGGTCGGTGGTCATGCGGGCGCCGTCGTCGCCGACTCGGACGGCGTCGAGCTGCTGCTGCTTCGCGTCGTCCCGCGGGAGGCGCGACGTCCCAGGATCGGTCATGATGGTCACCTCGCTGACTGCCTGATGCTGTCCGGACGTACCCGGACCTACCCGCGACGACACGAGTAAATCTCGCTTCCGGACGGCGTCGCGCCGGCGTCGCGGTCTTCCCCACCGCCGACGGGAACCGGCGACGAACCAGCGACGAACCAGCGAGGAACCGGCGACGAACCAGCGAGGAGGCATCCGTTGCGGGAGAACCTGGCGGAGTCACGCAGCATCGCCCGGCTGCTCCACCCGCGCACGGTCGCCGTGGTGGGGGCAAGCCGCGAGCCGGGCTCGGTCGGTCACGAGGTCTTCCGCCGGCTGCTCACCAGCGAGTTCACCGGCTCTGTCTATCCGGTCAACGCCGCGGCAACCCATGTGGCATCCGTCTACGCCTACCGGGACCTGTGTGACGTCCCAGTCGAGATCGACCTCGTGGTCGTCGCGGTGCCGGCGCCACGGGTCGCCGAGGTCATGCGGGCCTGCGCGGAGAAGGGGGTACGCGCCGTCATTGTGGTCGCGGCCGGCTTCGCCGACGGTGGTGACGAGGGACGGGCCCGGCTCGCGGACGTTATCCGGATCGCCCGTGACGGCGGCATGCGACTGATCGGGCCGAACGCGATGGGCGTCATCAACACCGTCCCGACGGTCCGGCTGCACGCCACCTTCGCGGTCGGCGACCCCCCGCCCGGCCGGGTCGGCCTGTTCACCCAGTCCGGGGCGCTCGCGGGCACGTTCCTCACCGACGCCTCCCGGCGCGCCCTGGGCATCTCCACGTTCGTCTCGATCGGGGACCGCTCGGACGTCTCCTGCAACGACCTGCTGCGGTACTGGCGCTCCGATCCACGAACCGGCGTGGTCATGTTGCATCTGCAGAGCCTGGGCAACCCACGCCGGTTCGCCCGGATCGCCCGCGAGCTCAGCCGGCACAAGCCGGTCGTGGCACTCAAGAGCGGGCGGGAGGCCGCCCACAGCGACATCGACGCCCTGTTCAGCAGCGCCGGAGTGATCCGCGTCGACACGTTGAGCCAGCTGTTCGACACGGCCCAACTGCTGGCCTGCCAACCGCTGCCGGCCGGCCGGCGGGTCGGCATCGTCGGGACCTCCAGCGCGCTCGCGGCGCTCGCCGCCGACGCCTGCCGTACCTACGGGCTCGGCGTGCCGGCGCTGTCCGCGTCGACCTGCGCCGGCCTCGCCACGCTGGTCGGCCATCGGCACGCCACGAACCCCGTCGATCTCGGGCCGCTGGCCGATCCGGACCGGTTCGACGCCGCGCTGCGCGCGGTCGCGACCTCCGGGGACGTCGACGCGATCATCACCCTGGTCACCCCGCACGCGCAGGTCGACCGGCTGGCGAGCTCGGTGCGCGCGGTGGCCGTCGAGAGCGGCCTGCCGGTGCTCGCCTCCTTTCTCGGGCAGGATGGGATCCCTGCCCATCTGGCTGTCCGGGACGGCTCGGGTACCCCGGGCCCGGGGTCGGTGCCGTCCTACGCCTCGCCGGAGTCGGCCGCGCTCGCGCTGTCCCGCGCGGCCGATCATGCCGCCTGGCGGACCCGGGACCAGGGCAGCGTCCCTGTGCTGGCCGGCATCGGCCTGGACCGCGCCCGTGCCGAGGCCGAGCGCTACCCGAAGGACGGGGCGTGGCTGCCCGATGCCGCCGTCGCGACCCTGCTGGCCGGGGTCGGCCTGCGCGCCTGGCCGAGCCGGCGGGTCGGCAACCAGGCCGAGGCCCTCGCCGCGGCGGAGGCGTTCGGGTGGCCGGTGGCGCTGAAAATCGCCGACGAACGGTTCCGCAGCCGGCTCGACGTCGGCGCCGTCCAACTCGGAGTCGACGATGCGGCCGGGCTCACGCAGGCCTGGCAGGCCATCCGCCTGCTCCCGCCCGAGACGGAGCCACGGACGCTGCCGCGCACGCTCGCCGCCGACGGTTGAGCCCGCTCTCGGGCACGGGGACTGTCGCCCGGGAACTGTACGGTCGAGGAGTCAACACCGGCACCGGTACGGACCCAGCCGGTACCCGATCCAGCGGATTCGAGGACATGGATGACCGCCCGACAGAGGATCGCGTTCCAGGGCGAGCGGGGAGCCAACTCCCACATCGCCTGCCGGGACGTCTATCCAGACTACGACGCGGTCCCTTACCAGACCTTCGACGAGTGCTTCTCCGCGCTGGAGGAGAGTGAGGTGGACCTGGCGATGATCCCGGTGGAGAACTCCACCGCGGGTCGGGTCGCCGACATCCACCATCTGCTCCCCCGCCCCGGGGTGCACATCATCGGCGAGTACTTCCTGCCGATCCGTCACCAGCTGCTCGGCCTGCCCGGGGTGACCCTCGACGAGGTGAAGACGGTGCACAGCCATCCCCAGGCGCTGGCCCAGTGCCGGGAGGCGCTGCGCACGCTGGGTCTGACGGCGGTCGCCCACGCCGACACCGCCGGGGCCGCCCGGGAGATCGCCGAGGCCGGCGATCCGACCAGGGCCGCGATCGCCTCCCGGCTCGCCGCCGAGGCGTACGGGCTGCAGATCCTCCAGGCCGATCTCGAGGACGCGGACCACAACACGACGCGGTTCCTGATTCTGTCCGGCGAGAACCTGCGCGCGGCCGCCGGTGTCGGCCCGATCGTCACGACGTTCTTCTTCAAGGTGCACAACCGGCCCGCCGCGCTCTACAAGGCCCTCGGCGGCTTTGCCACGAACGGGGTCAACATGACCCGGCTGGAGAGCTACATGGTGGGCGGGGGCTTCGTCGCCACCCAGTTCCTCGCCGACATCGAGGGCAGCCCGGAGGAGCCGGCCGTCGCCCGCGCCTTCGAGGAGCTGTCCTTCTACGCCGACCACCGCATCCTCGGCGTCTACCGGGCGAGCCGGTACCGGGAACGGATCAGCACCGGTTCCGGGGCCTGATCGGCCGCCGGTGGAACGCGCCCCCCCAGCACAGGGGTGCCGACCCCTACGCCCATGCGGTGACGATCAGCGTAGTCGGGGTCAGGTGGGTGTCGGCAGCACGAATGTCGATGTCGCTGAAGCCAGCCCGGCGTAGTAGGCGCTTCCAGCTCTCCGGAGCGTGGAGGTACCAGCGCGTACCCGAGCGGGTAGGCCGTTTCATGCCCTCATCTACGGCGCGGACGGAAAAGGCCAGCAGGCCAGGCGTGGAGAGCCGGCGTCGGATCATCCACAGCACGGGCGTCGCGGGTGTCAGGCCGATGGCCCCGAACACGCTGTAACACACGTGGATTGGCTCGGTCTCGGTGAACAGGAACCGCAGAGCATCGGCGTGGCGAAGGTCAAGTGCCGGCCAGCGTGCCCGCGCCCGCCGGATCTGGGAGGGCGCCGCGTCGACGCCGACACCGCGGGCGCCACAGTAATCGACGAGGTACGCGAGGTTATCGCCGGTGCCGCATCCGAGTTCCACCACCGTCTTGCCGGACACATCCCCGAGGAGCGCGGCACCGGGGTCGCCGGCCCCGGTACGTGTCCAGGCGAAACGCGGCGGGCCGGGGGGATGGAGGAGGTCACCGGCCGCGATCCGGGCACGGGCGTGACGTTCCCACACGCCGACGTTCACAGCGACGGTGCCCACAGCAACGCCGTCACCTCGTGAAGGTGCCGGCTTACCACCGACGCCACGAAATCGTCCCGCCCGGGGTCTGGCATCCACACGGTGGCCTGATCGAGATACCATGTGATGATCCACAGCCGGTGCCAGCCCAGCGCCCACACCTCCGCAGGCAGGCCCGCGCGAGGCCGGGACGTCTCCGCCGCCCCGCCGGCCCTGATGTACGCCCAGATCAGCCGCCGCAGGCTCGCCGGGTCCGCCGGTTGCTGGGTGCCCTGCCAGGAAGCCAGGTCGAGCACCTGGGGGCCGACGAAACAGCGAGCCCAGTCCAGCAGCCACCACCCGTCCCCCCGCACGTGCAGGCTGGTCGGGTGAAACTCACTGTGGCACAGCCCGAACGGGGCAACGCCGGCCCCGTCCGCGAGCCGATCGGCGTGCGCCGCCAGCACCCGCAACGACCGGTCAAGGTCGGTGCTTGCGGTCCACCGTCCCGCCGCCCGTAGCTCCGCCAGCCGAGCCAGCGCCCGACCGGGCAACGCGGTCAACGCGGCCCCGTCCACCACCGGCAGCCGCAGCGCGTCGGGGGGGGTCGCGTCATGAACCGCGAGGGCCGCCCGCACCGCATAGTCCCCGGTCGCGTCCCGATCGGCGTAGCCGAGGTCTTCGAGCAGCATGCCGAGCATGCCGTCACGGACGACGCTCGCGACCACCGCCGGCACGCGCACACCCTGCCTGCGAACGTGCCGCAGAATGTCCGCCTCCGCGGTGAACGGCTCCCGTGCCCACTTGAAGATCAGACCAGGGCCGTCGGTGAAACGGACCCGTTCCACCCCGGACATCCCCCAAACCCGGACCCGCGTGCAGGACAGGGGCATGCCCCGGCCGATCTGGTCAACCAGCCCGGCCAGCAGCGCGGACTGTGGTGTGTCATCCATTCTCGATCTCCGACGACGTTTCCCGCCACGAGAGCACAGGCCGGCCGGTGACGGCGGGATACGGTCACCGGCCGGCCCCAGGGACTCAGGCCGTCGCGACGGAACCGGCCAGGGCGCGGATGGACGCGATCCACTCCCGCTTCATCGTGCCCAGGTCCGCGCGGAACCGGGCCAGATCGACCCCGTACGGCGCGACCACACCACCGGACATGTTCGGCGACGACTGGCAGCCGTGCACCAGCCGGCCGCCCAGCGCCGTGTGCGCCCGGACGGAGGCGACCCGCCGATACTCGTTGAAGAACCCGCCGTGGTACAGGTCATCGATCCGCTCCGCCGCCGCGGTATCCAGATCGAACACCACCTGCGCCGTCGCCGCGAAGAACCACGCTGGCCCGATGTCGGAGATGTCCCCGGACAGCTCCACCCGGTTCAACGCCGCCAACGTCGCCGACTCCCGCAGAATCCGCAGGTCCCGCGCGCTCACGTCAAGATCCGGATCGTCCATGACAGCCGGGGAGAACAGGTAGCCGTACACCTGATCCGCCGTCCGCAGAACCGCCGCCGGATCATCGGTGCGCTGACCGAACGCGCGGACGAACTCCAACGCCTGCTGTTCCACCGCCGCCGTGTCCGTCTCGGACAGCGGCAACAGCCTGTCGGTGACCAGGTCCCAGTCCACCAACATCCACACCGGCCGGTCGCTACGCCTGAAGAAGTACTCCGCCGGGTCGATCCGCAGTATCGGGCCGTCCACCGACACCCCCGGGATACGCTCCCACGCGGGGGTGAACGGCTGCGCCATCTCCACCTCGATCGACTCATCCAACGCCGTGGCCATCTCCACATCCCTTCCCGTCGGTCCTCGGCGCCGGCCGGGGACCCTGCGTCAGCCCGACCGGAGCCGCTACCGCAATCGTGATCCGGATCGCAGGGCGGAGGAATGTATGACCGTGCCCCGTACATATGCCCACGCCGAGGTCATGGCCCCCGACCAGGGCAGGCGGGTTCACGATGGCGTCATGTCCGCGATGCTCGGCACCGAGATACGCCGCCGCCGGACCGCCCCCGGCCTGTCCCAACAACGACTCGCCGCCCGCGTCGACGTCGACCAGGGCCTGATCTCGAAGGTCGAGACCGGCGCGAAGACCCCGTCACCCCGCCTCATACACGCAATCGACGACGCCCTGAACGCCGGGGGCGATCTGGTCGGCCTGCACAACCAGGAGACATGCGCCGAGCCCGACGGACACCGCGAGGCTGACCGCCGCCACCAGAAGGAGATAGTCAACATGGCTGCCCACCGCGCCCGTCAGTTCGTTCTGACCCATCAGGCGACGCTGACCGCAGAGACCATCGAACAGGTCTACGACGACGTTCGGACGCTCGCTGTCGCCTATCCCAAACAACCGCTCTCCGAACTCCTCGGACCGCTCGCCGAGGTACAGGACAACCTGTTCAGCCTCCTCGAACGGCGGCAGAAACCCGCCCAGGCCCAGCAGCTCTACCTACTCGGCGGCGTGATCGGCGGACTACTCGGGAAGGCAGCCCACGATCTCAGCGTCCCCCACGCGGCCATGACCCACGCGCGCACCGCTTTCGTCTGCGCCGAGCAGGCCGACCACGACGGGCTACGCGCATGGGTGCGCGGACTGCAATCCCTCATCGCCTATTGGTCTGGCCGGCCGCGGGAAGCCCTTCGCTACGCGCAAGCCGGATCCGCGTTCGCCGCCTGCAGCGGCGGCACCGTCGCCGTCTGGCTCCCCCTCAGCGAAGCACGCGCATGGGCCGCAGTCCGCAACGTCGAGCAGACGCGCGCCGCGATCGAACGGGCCGAACGCGCCGCAGATGAGGTCACATCCGACGACCTCGACGAGATCGGCGGCATCTGCACCTTCTCCCACGCCCGCCAGACCTACTACGCCGCCGACGCACTGCACTGGCTACCCACCGAAGCCGACAGCGCCGAAACCTACTCCGCACAGGCCGTGGACGCCTACAGCGACACCAACCGGCCCGAGTGGGCGTTCGGTGACCAGGCCGGCAGCCACACTGGCCTTGCGTTCGCCCGCATCGCCCGCGGCGACCTCGACGGCGCCGCCGATGCCGTCATGCCGGTCCTCGGTCTGATCCCCGAACAACGGATCAACGGAATCGTGCACTCTGTGCAGCGCCTTCACCGCGCCATCGCCACGTCCGATCTCGGTGTCGACCCGGCCGCCCGTAGCCTCCAAGAGGAGATAGAGACCTTCACCCGCACTCCCGCGAACGCTCTGCCACGGTAGACGGGTGACCCTCCACCCCCTCCAGCTCGCCGGTACGGCCGTCACGCTCCGCGAGTTCACCGCGGACGACAGCAAGGCCGTCCATGGCCTTGTCGGCGATCGGCGCGTCACCGACTACCTAGCGTTTGACGCCAAGAGTCTCGAACAGTCCGACACCATGCTCGCCGGCATACTCGACCGTGCCCGCCAGCAGCCCCGCACCGAGTTCTACATGGCCGTCGACCTCGACGCGACCCTGATCGGCTTCGCCCGCCTCGGCCTCAGCGGCGTGCAAGCCGCAAAACTCGGCTACGCCATCCACGCCGACCACTGGGGCCACGGCCACGCCACCGACGCCGTCCGCACCATCATCGGGTTTGGGTTCGCCGGCCTCGGCCTGCACCGGATCACCGCCGCGATCGGCCCAAACAACCCTGCATCCATCGCCGTCGTCCAACACCTCGGCTTCGCGAAGGAAGGACGCCTCCGCGACCACGTCCACACCAACGACGCATGGCGCGACAGCATCTTGTATTCGATCCTCGCCAACGAGTGGTCAGCGCGGGATGTCCGCCCCTGACGTGCCCGGCCCTGGGTATGTCGTCGCAGACTTTCTCTACCGCCTTGAAGGCCGGAAACGGCGAACGGCCGGCAACCCCAGGCGAGGTCACCGGCCGCCGCACGGTCGCGGGTCTTGCGTTACTCGCTCTTTGTGATCTCTCGCTCGTCTTCCGGTCGGTTGCCGTGCCAGATGGACGCATACGTAGCCTGTACCGCCAGATCGGCCCACCAGGTAGCCGCCTCACGATCCGTGCTCATAGCGTCGACACAGACCCGCATGCCGCCCGGAAACACGAGTACCGGCCGACGGACCTGGAAACCCGGTATGACCGGCGGCATCTCGACTGCCGGAGGTTTCGCCGGATGCGCCATCAGCACCACACTAAGATCCGAACGCATGCTGTCCGGCAGCCGAGACTCACCATCTGAGATCATGGGCATAGGTCACGTTCCCTTCCAGGAGGGTGCGAGATCAAGGCCCTGGCGGAGAGGGTAGGAGCTCACCGCCAGGGCCGCCTATTGGGGCACCCCAAGAGTAGCGAGATGCTTGGGGTGCCGCAATAGGCTGTAGCCCATGGGCGAGAACGACCTGTGGACGACGGGCGATATTGGACGACGCCTCGGCATCACGGCCGAGCGTGCCCGCCAGCTTTCTCACCGCCCAGACTTCCCCGCACCTCATATCGATCAAGGTACGGTCCGTCTCTGGCAACCCGCCGACGTCGAGACATGGATCATGCAGTACCGACCGGCAGCCGCCAAGAACCAGCCGCAGCCCTAGGCCCCAGCCATACCGAGTCGCTGCGCTTAAGGAAGTGATCTAGGTCACATCTTTCGGTGTACCTCGCGAAGTTAGTGCAATGAGTACCCGTGGCACTGGACGCCGTCTCATGTGGACGAGTGGTCGCTGTCGATGACGAGTGACCAACGGCTGGGTGAGTCCCACTGCGTGGTGTAGATCGGGATGGGCTGGTTGATCGTCCGGGGTGGGGGTGTGTCGCTCCGGGACAAAGACGGCCATCGCGGGTTGCCGAGGGTGCCGCCGTGCCGCGGTTGGGGGCGAATGCCGGCGCTCGGGCCCGCGCTCCCTCCAGCCGCGCGGCGTCGCGCCGCCGCGGCTGTCATGGGCAGCGGACGACTTGGCCTGCGTATGACAGTCCGCCGCCGAATCCGAACAGCAGCACGTGCGAGCCCTTCTCGATCTTTCCGCCTTCGACCAGCTTGGAGAAGGCGAGCGGGATGCTGGCGGCCGAGGTGTTGCCTGATTCCTGTACGTCGCGTGCGATCATCGCGTTGACGGCGCCGATCTTTCGCGCGATCGGTTCGATGATGCGCAGATTGGCCTGGTGGAGGACGACGCCGCCCAGGTCTTCCGGTCTGATTCCGGCCTGCTCGCAGACGCGCAGGGCGATCGCGGGCAGAGCGGTCGTGGCCCAGCGGTACACCGCCTGGCCTTCCTGCGAGAACTTCTCCTCGATGACCACTGCATGGCCCATGTCGGGTATCGAACCCCAGACGACCGGGCTGATCTCCGGTTTTTCCGAGGCCACGACCACCGCGGCGCCGGCGCCGTCGCCGATGAGCACGCAGGTGGTGCGGTCGGACCAGTCGGTGAAGTCGGACAGCTTCTCTGCTCCGATGACCAGTGCCTTGGTTGCGGAGCCGGCGGCGATGGCCTGGTCAGCGACTGCCATGGCGTGCGGGTAGCCGGAACATGCGGTGTTGATGTCGAGAGCTGCGGGGGAGGGGGAGCCGATCTGGGCTGCGACCCGGGCCGCGGTGTTCGGTGAGCGGCCGAGGGCGGTGCAGGTGGCGACGATGACGAGGTCGATGTCGGAGCCTGTGAAGCCGGCGGAGCTGAGGGCCTTCTCGGCGGCTCGGGCGGCCATGTCTGCCACGGACTCGTCGTCGGCGATATGGCGGGTGCGGATGCCGACCCGGCTTTGAATCCATTCGTCGTTGGTGTCGACCCGCTTCGACAGATCATCGTTAGTCAACATCCTGGCCGGCTGGTAGTGGCCCAGCGCCAGCACGCGAGAGCTCATCGGTCTGGAATCTCCTTGATCTGCCGGGCAGTTGTGCGAGGGTAGTCAGATGATTACACGTCAACCGTACCGCCGGGAGTCTGCCATGCTCGATGGGCGCCCGGGTGTGCCGCGTCAAGATCTTGGCTCCGGGCGGTCGACGACTGGCGTCGGCCACGGCCTCTTCCCGAGCGGGCCGCAGGCCTGGGTCCGGCGCGGGATGCCGATCAGCTCGCAGAATCTTGAGGTCGGCAGCGCGTCGTCGTCGCGGTTCACCTCGAGATCCCGGCGGGGGTCAGCCGCCCCTCCGGCGGCCTCTCCTACGCCCACGGAGCGACATGAGCCTCGCCGGACGCGGTCTTGAGCTCGTCGACCGCGACCGCGCGAGCTTCGTCACACGACGACGGCCGTGACGCCCCGCCGGCGGCCAGACCGGCGCGGCCGGCCTCCAGGAACTGCCGCTTCCACTTCCCGACCGACGGG
>NZ_CDXDOR010000077.1:0-12664 GCF_978021225.1 Frankia sp. CeTa3Moorea
CCGCGTCCCTGGGCGCCCTCGCCTGTGGCGTCGCCATCCTTACCGCCCCCGCCGCCCTGGCCACCATCGCCACCGCCGTCGGCCTGCGCGCCGCCTTCCTCCTCACCGTGCCCCTGATCGCCGTCCTCGTCGCCCTACACCCACGAGCGGCACGCTCACCCGGTCCCGTCAGCAGCACATCTCGCCTGCGGGGCAGCGCCGGCAATACCACGCAGGATGAAGGCGATGAGCAGGTCGATGCTCTTGGCCTGCAGCAGTTGCACGTGCGCGACCATGACCTCGCGATCCGGGGCGAGCAGCGCGCGTAGCCGCGCGGCGATTGCCTGGTCCACCATCGACGCCTGGTCCAGATAGCCCCGGGCCTGCCCCGACATCTCCGCAGCGTGCTGATCGACCAGAATCCTGGAGAACCCGCTGACAGCCTGCAGCGGTGTCCGAAGGTCACGAGACACGCTGTAGGAGAAGGCCTCCAGCTCGTTGTTTGCCGCCCGTAGCTCGTCGTTGGCCGTTCGCAGCTCGGCGGCTGAGCGGGCGCGTTCGACCGCTACCCGGTCCAGCTGGTCCGCGAGGGTGTTGATCGACCTCCCCGCCTCCTGCGTCTCCTGCGGCCGCGCGGGAGTGACGCGGGTATTCAGCCGTCCCAGGGCCAACGACCGCACCGCGGCGGTGACGTTCTGCAGCGGGCAGACCAGGCATCGGGTCGTGATCACCGTGGTCCGGGTACCCACCGCCAGACCGATCGCCAGCAGGCCGCCGATCACCCTGATCGTCACGGCCAGGGTCCGGTTGAGCGCGTCGGTTTTGTCGTGACGCAGCTGGTCAAGGGTGATGCCGAGCGAGGCGTTCGTCGCCCGGAACGCGTCGAACAGATGCTTACCTGCCTCCGGGGGAGGGGCGACACCGGTGATCGCGGGGTGGGCGTAGTCGTCCAGCCACGACGAGGCGGCGGCCCGCTCGGCTGCCAGTTGGCCGCGTACCGTCGCATCCCCACCGACATCTCTTGCGATCCTCGCGAACGCCGTCGACGGTCTCGACCGATGACAGTCCGGGCCCAGATCTGTCTGGGCTGCTGCGGGTACGGGGTCCGGGTCACCGTCTACGCCAGGGTTCTCGGACGCCCGCAGAGGTTCATCTGGCATTGCCCGTGGTGCGCCGGCACCGGCCGCACCCTCTGCACCGCCGGTCAGCGTGGGTGCAGGGTTCGTTCCAGGCTGTCGAGAAGGGTGCGGGCGGTGAACGGCTTCTGGAGGTGGGCGACGCCGGGCGGCGAGCCGGCCACGGACTTCTCGGCGTCGGCGGCGTAGCCCGACATCAGCATGACCGGCAGCTCGGGGCGGGCCCGACGGAACTGTTCGATGAGCTGGTAGCCCGTCATGCCGGGCATGATCGCGTCGGTGAGCAGGGCGTCGATCCGCGTCGTCCCGGGACCGAACCGGTCGAGGGCCTCGGCCGGGGAACCCGCCTCGTGGACGTGGTAGCCGGACCGCACGAGGATGCGCGTGGTGACGGCGCGCACGGCCGCGTCGTCCTCGACGACGAGGATCGTCTTCCCCTGCCCGCGGGTGGCATCGTTCCGGGTGGCATCGTTCTGGGCGGCATCGTCCCGGGCGGCATCGACGGGAGCGGACCCGGTCCTCGCCGTGGCGGGCAGCAGGATCCGGATGGTCGTCCCCTTCCCGACCTCGGACTCGATGTCGACCTCGCCGCCGGCCGTCTTGACCGCCCCGTAGACGGTGGCGAGGCCGAGTCCCGTCCCCTCACCGGGTCCCTTGGTGGTGAAGAAGGGTTCGATGGCGCGACGGACCACCTCAGGGCTCATGCCGCACCCGGTGTCGGCGACCGCCAGGCACGCCCAGCCGCGCTTCGGGCGTTCTTCCGGCGACGGCCGCCCGTGCGCGGCCGGGCGGTCCGCGGGAGACGGGCCGCCGTCCCGGTCCAGGTTCGCCGTGCTGAGGGTGAGGCGGCCGCCGCCGGGCATGGCCGCACGGGAGTTGACGACCAGGTTCATCACCACCTGTTGGATCTTGCTCGGGTCGATCGTGACGGGGTGGAGATCGGGGTCGAGGAGGGTGACGATCTCGATGTCCTCGCCGATGGTGCGCCGCAGCAGGTTCCGCGTCCCCTCGACCACCGCGTTGAGGTCGAGGGTCTCCGGCTTTGACGACTCCTGCCGGCTGAAGGTGAGCAGTTGGCGGGTCAGTCCGGCGGCCTGGTCGGCGGCACGGCTGATCTCGTCCATGTCGGCCCGGCACGGGTCGTCGTCGGGAAGGGTGTCGAGGACGATCTCCGCATAGCCGGTGATCACGCCGAGCAGGTTGTTGAAGTCGTGCGCCACGCCGCCCGCGAGCCGGCCGAGGGACTCCAGCCGCTCGGTCTGATCCAGCTGGCGCCGCAGCCGCTCCCGTTCCTCGTCGGCATGGACCTGCTCGGTCACGTCACGCAGGATGCCCTGCACCGCTACGAGGTGGCCCTGGTCGTCGTGGACGCCGACCACGCGCTGCTCCGTCCAGACCTCGCCGCCCTCTCGCGGGTGCCACCGGACCCGCAGCGGTTCGGGGTTCGCCGTGCGCCACGAGCCCTCGATGGTGGGCCGGTCCGCCTCGTCGACCAGCGAGAACAGGGTGTCGGGGCGGCCGCACAGGTCCTCGGGCGGGTAGCCGATGATCATCTTGATCGCCGGGCTGACGTACTCGACCTCGGCCCGCGGGCACAGCCGGCAGCGGAAGAGGACGTCCGTCGCCTGCTCGGCGAGCAGCCGGAACCGCTCCTCGCTGCGCCGTAGGGCGGCCTCGGCCTGCCGTCGTCTCCGCCGGCCGTCGGCCTCCCGCAGTTCGCGCTGCACCGCGGGGACGAGTCGGCTCATGCGATCCTTGAGCAGGAAGTCGTGCGCGCCGGCCCGCATGAGGGCCGCCGCCGTCTCCTCGCCGACCTGGCCGGAGACGACGATGAACGGGATGTCGAGGCCGCTGGCGCGCAGCTGCGTCAGGGCCGCCTCGGCGCCGAACGCCGGCATGTGGTAGTCGCAGATCACCAGGTCCGGAGGCCGGGTACGGAGAACCGACGCGGCCGCCTCGGAGTCCTCCACCCGATCGTAGGTCACCTCGAAACCGCCGCGTTGCAGTCGTTCGATGACGAGCACGGCATCGTCGTCGCTGTCCTCGATCATGAGGACGTGAATACGTGGCATCATGCGCACCTGTCCCGCCGTCACCTGTCCCGCCGCCGCTCAGCCGGCCACCACCTACATAGCCGGCCGCCGCTCAGCCGACCGCCGCTTCACCCTTCCGCGGCGGGTGAGGCATCGGCATCGGCATCGCTTTGGGTGTTCTGGGCGCTCTGGGCGGACTGCCGGTTGAGCAGTAGCCAGTACATTCCCGCCGTCCGCACCGCCTCGGTGAACTGGTCGAAGTCGACCGGTTTGACGATGTAGCTGTTGACTCCGAGGTCGTAGCTGGCCACGATGTCCCGTTCCTCGTGGGAGGAGGTCAGCATCACCACCGGCACGGTCCGAAGTGTCGGGTCACCCTTCAGCCGTTGCAGGACCTCCAGGCCGTCGACCTTCGGCAGCTTGAGATCGAGCAGAACGACCTTCGGATCCCTGTCCGGCGACCGGTCGGCGTAGGGGCCGGTACGGAAGAGGAAGGCGAGCGCCTCGGCTCCGTCCCGGAGAACCTCGATCGAAGCCATGATATTCTTTGTGTGCAGTGCGTGCAGGGTAAGTTCGATATCGTCGGGATCATCCTCCACCAGTAGAATATTCGGTCTTTCGGTGTTCACGCCGATACCTCCTCGCTCAGAGTGAAG
Source organism: Frankia sp. CeTa3Moorea (assembly GCF_978021225.1). Taxonomy (NCBI): domain Bacteria; kingdom Bacillati; phylum Actinomycetota; class Actinomycetes; order Frankiales; family Frankiaceae; genus Frankia; species Frankia sp. CeTa3Moorea. Next base: position 3,805 of record NZ_CDXDOR010000077.1, read on the forward strand.
AAGAAGGTCGCGCCTTTCCCCTGCGCCGCCTCCGCCCAGATCCGCCCGCCATGGCGGGCGATGACGCGCTGGCACAGCGCGAGACCGACACCCGTTCCCTCGAACTGTTCCGAGCGGTGCAGCCGCTGGAACACCCCGAACAGCTTGTCCGCGTACCGCGGATCGAAACCGGCCCCGTTGTCGGCGACGTAGAAGACCACCCGCCCGTCCTCGTGGCGGCTGCCGATCTCGATGCGGGCGGGGTCACGGCCCCGGGTGAACTTGACCGCGTTCGACAGCAGGTTGGCGTAGACCACCTTGAGCAACGCCGGGTCGGCCATCTCACGGGGAAGATCCCCGACGGTGATCCGCACCGGGCGGCCGGCGCGGTCGCCCTCCTGCTCCGCCAGCACCGCGGACACGATCGTCGCCGGGTCCACCTCCCGCTTACTCATGGGCTGCCTGCCCAGGCGGGAGAAGGCGAGCAGGTCGTCGATCAACGCGCCCATCCGGTCGGAGCTGCGTTGCACCCGGCCGAGATAGCCGCGGGCCTGCTCGGGCATGTCCTCGGCGTACTCGTCCATCAGGATCCGGGAGAAACCGCTCATCGACCGCAGTGGCGCCCGCAGGTCGTGGGAGACGCTGTAGGTGAAACTGCCGAGCTCGTCGATGGCCTCGTGCATCCGCTTGTTGGCCTCGAGGAGGCGCGTGTTCGCCTCCGCCAACCGGGTGTTCGTCCCCGCCAACCGCTCGTTGGCCGCGGCCAGATTGGCGGAGACGCACAGTCGTTCGGCATCGGCATGATCCAGCCGCCGGCAGATCCCGACGGTGACCGCCAGCAGCATGACCACGGTATAGGAGACCACTGCGGCAACCCGGAACGCGACGCCGTAGAGCCCGAGCCGCCACAGCACCACCGCGATCGTCCCGACGACGACCGGGACGATGACCGTGGCCGGCAGCAACCGGCGGGCGACGCCCCCGCCGGCCCCGGCGCTGGCCAGGATCGCCAGCGGGGTATGACCCAACCGTGCCAGCATTGCCCCGACCGACAGCACCAGCGTGATGACCGCCGCCGGGACGGCGACCCTTGTGTAACCGGAGGTGAAATCGACCCCGTACAGATAGCTCAGCAGCACCGTGAGGGAGATGAACCCCGCGGCGCAGACCAGGACCTGGGCCACGTACCTTCCTTGCCACCGGCGGGTATCGAACAGCAGCAGGGCGAGCGACAACAGCGCCAGAATGGCCGCGCCGAAAGGCACGATCCGCCCCGGGTGAGACTGCGAGGTTGTGGCCTGGTCGGTGAAGAGAAGTTCGTCTATGCCGAAATTCCGATCCACGGCCGACTCGGCAAGGGACAGTCCGGAGATCGCCAGTGCGAGGGCGGCGGCCACCTGTCCCGCCGCCCGGACGGCGGCTCGCCGCCGGCCGAGCCGGCTCCACAGCGAGAACCCGAGCAGAAGGCCGCAGACGGCCCCGTTTGGTTTCATCGACGGCCAGCCGAGTCTGATGCTCGTGAGCGCGCGGTTGTCCAGGGCCCAGCCGAGCAGCACGACCGCGGCCATCACGATCGCGGACACGGCGGCCCAGGAGGCGACGGTCTCGAGCCGCGACGCGTGCGCACCGTCGCCGGCGGGCCAGACCGGTGTCCCACTGCCCGCACCCACCCGCACCGGCTCGGCCGGTCCGCGACCCTCTGGGCTCATGGCTCTCCTAGCGCCCGAACACGATCGAAAGATCCGCTCTGCGTGAGGGGACATGACCGTTGCGTGATACCCGCGATCGCCGCCCTCACGCCGTCTCCACCAGCGACCACCTCAGAGCCCCACGAGTGTCTCGGCGACGCCGGCCGGCGTCTCGGGAGCGATCACGAGTGCCTCAAGGCGCGCCGCGGAGGGCGGTCGGGTCCAGCAGGAAGAAGCATCGAGGACCGCGGCCCCAAGCAGCCGGTCCGCGTCCTCAGCGAGGAGGGCCCGCCACCTGGGCTGGGTGAGCAATCCGCGGAGCCACCCGCTGTCGAGGCGAGGGCGGGGCTGTGTGCTGAGTAGGTCGTGGCCGGTGGCAAGCAAGCCGGCCAGGCGATCGATGTCGCCGTCAGTCGCTGTCCGAAGAGAAGCAGACACCAGGGTTTCCTCCCGATCCTCACCTAAGCTCGTCAGCAGGTCGTCGATGTAGTACTCGCGGACGACTTCGGTGCGCGGGCGCACCCGGCATGTCCAGCACAATGCCCGCGCGGCTTGTCCGGACGACTGCGCCGCCCGGAACGGGCAAGGCTGCCTGGGTGAACATTGCAAACAGTTGTTCCTAACGAACCTGTTCCTCACGAACCACCCGGCGTAGCCACACTGCGAGCAGCTCGACAGCACCGACGGCGGCGGCCTGACCGGGCCCGCGCCGACGTCGTGTGGCGGGTGGGTGCAAGCGCCTGTCGCCGGCGTACAAGCCCTCGCCGTTTACCGTGCCTACACTTTGGGATCACACTCGATTCGACCGGTGAGGTTCGGCAGCACCGCCCACAGCCCCCTGGAGGCCAGCGATGTTGGTGCCTTTCGGTGCACGTGATTTCCTTGATCGAGCGGTCGCGGTGTACGGCAGGCGTGTCGGTGTCGTGGACGAACCGGACCAGCCCGCCCAGCCGTGGCCGGACCTGACCTACGCCCGCCTGGGTGAGACCGCCCGTGCGCAGGCGGCGGGCCTGGACGCCTTAGGCATGCGCCACGGTGAGCGCGTCGCGATCGTGTCGCACAACAGCGCCCGCCTGCTCGCGTCGTTCTTCGGTGTCAGCGGGTACGGCCGGGTGCTCGTCCCGGTGAACTTCCGTCTCTCGCCGGAGGAGGTCAGCTACATCGTCGAGCACTCCGGCTCCGATGTACTGCTCATCGACCCCGAGCTGGAGGAGAGGCTCTCCGGCGTGACCGCGAGGCAGAAGTTCGTGCTGGGGGCCGAGAGCGACGCCGAATTCTACCGCTTCGACACCGAGCCCACGCCGTGGGAGCCGGACGAGAACGCCACCGCCACGATCAACTACACTAGCGGCACGACCGCGCGGCCCAAGGGCGTGCAGATCACCCACCGCAACATCTGGGTCAACGCGGTCACCTTCGCGCTGCACGCCGGTGTCACCGACCGCGACGTCTACCTGCACACGCTGCCGATGTTCCACGCCAATGGCTGGGGCATGCCGTTCGGCATGACCGGTCTCGGCGTCCAGCAGGTGGTGCTGCGCAAGATCGACGGCCCGGAGATCCTGCGCCGCGTGGAGCAGCACGGCGTCACCGTGATGTGCGCCGCGCCGGCTGTGGTCAACGCCGTGCTCGACGCCGTCCGGGACTGGGACGGCGAGGTCCCTGGCCGCGACCGCGTGCGGGTCATCTGCGCGGGTGCTCCGCCGCCCACCAAAACGATCCAACGGGTCGAGGAGGAGCTCGGCTGGGAGTTCATCCAGATCTACGGCCTCACCGAAACCTCGCCGCTGCTCACGATCAACCGTTCCCGCGTGGAGTGGGACGACCTGCCGCCCGAGGATCGCGCGGGCAAGCTCGTCCGTGCGGGTGCGCCCGCTCTGGGCGTCACGCTCAAGCTCTCGGACTCCGGTGAGGTGCTAGCCCGCTCCAACGTGGTCCTGGCGGGCTACTGGGAGCGGCCGGAGGAGTCGGCCAGGGCCCTGGTGGGCGGCTGGTTCCACACCGGTGACGGCGGCGTGATCGACGACGAGGGCCACCTGACGATCAGTGACCGCAAGAAGGACGTGATCATTACCGGCGGTGAGAACGTCTCGTCGATCGAGGTCGAGGACTGCCTGTTCAGCCACCCGGCGGTGGCCGAGGTCGCGGTGATCGGCGTGCCCGACGAGAAGTGGGGTGAGACGATCAAGGCGCTGGTCGTGCTCGCCGAGGGCCGGACGGCGACCGAGACGGAGCTGATCAAGCACTGCAAGGAGCGGCTCGCCGGCTACAAGGCACCCACCTCGGTGGAGTTCCGCGACCAGCTTGCCCGCACCGCCACCGGCAAGCTGCAGAAGTTCAAGCTGCGCGCCCCGTACTGGGAGGGCCACGAGCGCCAGGTCAACTGATCCGACCGGAAGCGAACCCGGCCATGGGACGAGGGCGGACGGCGCCCGAGGCACCGTGCCGACGGATCCGGTACCTTACCTGTACCTTACATAAGGTGACGAATGTGGCGCACATGGTGAGCGCGAATCGGATGCCCGGCGTGGGGGGCTGTGATAAAACCTAGATGCACAATCCAAGATTATCGGATGGGCTAATATCGGGCTACCGGGCGATTCCTGTGATCGGGCGGTAGCGACCTGTGGAGACCCTTGGTAGGGGGTGCGGGGGCCGCGCTGACGGATGACGAAGCCTCGGTTCCGCGTCGATGTCCCTGTCCGCTGGGTGTTCGTCCGTTCATCGAGATCCGGCCTGTGAGAGATGTGGGGTAGTCATGTCGCTGCGTTCGCGCCGGTCGTGTCTGGCCGTTCCCGGCTCGTCGCCGAAGATGCTGGGCAAGGCCCAGGGGTTGCCGGCCGATCAGGTGTTCTGTGACCTGGAGGACTCGGTGGCTCCCGGCGCGAAGGAGTCAGCGCGGGCGAACGTGGTCGCGGCGTTGAACGAGGGCGCCTGGGCGGGGAAGACCCGGGTGGTGCGGGTCAACGACCTGACCACGCGCTGGACCTACCGCGACGTGATCGAGGTGGTGGAGGGCGCGGGGGCGAACCTGGACTGCGTGATGCTGCCGAAGGTGCAGTCGGCGGAGCAGGTGGCGTGGCTGGACCTGCTGCTCACCCAGATCGAGAAGGTCATGGGGCTCGAGGTGGGCCGGATCGGGATCGAGGCGCAGATCGAGAATGCGCTGGGGCTGTCGAACGTCAAGGAGATCGCGTTCGCGAGCCCGCGGATCGAGACGATCATCTTCGGCCCGGCGGATTTCATGGCGTCGGTGAACATGCCGTCGCTGGTGGTGGGGGCGCTCAGTCCGGACTATCCGGGTGACCCATTTCACTATGTGCTGTTCAAGATTCTCGAGGCCGCGCGCGCCCGCGGGGTGCAGGCGATCGACGGGCCGTTTCTGCAGATCCGTGATGTGGACGGGTTCCGGGCGGTGGCGGGCAGGTCCGCGGCGCTCGGGTTCGACGGCAAGTGGGTGCTGCACCCGGGCCAGATTGAGGCGGCCAACGAGATCTACGCGCCCCGGCAGGCCGACTACGACCATGCCGAGCTGATCCTGGAGGCCTATGCCTGGCACACCTCGGCCGCGGGCGGTCTGACCGGTGCGGTGATGCTCGGCGACGAGATGATCGACGAGGCGAGCCGGAAGATGGCCGAGGTCGTCGCGGGCAAGGGCCGCGCCGCGGGGATGCAGCGTACGGTGAAGTTCGAACCACCGGTCGGCTGAATCCGCCCGAGTCGGGGCGGATCGGCGCGCCCGGCGCGTGGCGCGTGGCGCGTGGCGCGTGGCGCGTGGCGCGTGGCGCGTGGCGCGTGGCGCGTGGCGCGTGGCCATGATGAAACCATCCCGCTGCCTGAGTGCGTTTCTGCTCTCCCCTCAGGCATCGGGGGCAGCGACGGGAGCGGAACATGGGCAGGATCGCGCAGACCGACGGTCTGACCGATGTGCAGCGGGACATCCTTGCGGCGGTACGGACCTTCGTCGACAAGGAGATTCTTCCCCATGCGAACGACCTCGAGCATCGGGATGAGTATCCCGAGGACATCATCGAGGCGATGAAGGAGATGGGCCTGTTCGGCATCACCATCCCGGAGGAGTACGGCGGGCTCGGCGAGTCCCTGCTGACCTACGCGCTCGTCGTGGAGGAGATCGCCCGCGGCTGGATGAGTGTCTCCGGGGTCATCAACACCCACTTCATCGTCGCCTACCTGATCCTCCAGCACGGCTCGGAGGAGCAGAAACGGCGGCTGCTCCCGGTCATGGCCACCGGCGAGCTCCGCGGGGCGTTCTCGATGAGCGAACCGGGCTGCGGTTCCGACGTTTCCGCGATCACCACCCGGGCCGACCGGGACGGCGACGACTACGTGCTCAACGGCCAGAAGATGTGGCTGACGAACGGCGCCCGCGCCGGCGTCGTCGCCACCCTGGTCAAGACCGACGAGGGTGCCCAGTCGGTCTACCGGAACATGACGACGTTTCTCCTGGAGAAGGAACCCGGGTTCCGGACACACGGCGGGATCACCATCCCGGGAAAGCTGGAGAAACTCGGGTACAAGGGGGTCGAGACCACCGAGATGGTGCTGGCCGACCATCGGGTGCCCGCGTCGGCGATCCTCGGCGGCGAGGACGGCCGGGGCCAGGGTTTCTACCAGATGATGGACGGCGTGGAGGTCGGCCGGGTCAACGTCGCCGCGCGGGCCTGCGGGATTATGATCCGGGCGTTTGAGCTGGGCATCGCCTACGCTCAGCAGCGGCGGACGTTTGGTCGGCCTATCGCGGAGCATCAGGCCATCGCGTTCAAGCTCGCCGAGATGGCGACCAAGGTGGAGGCCGGGCATCTGATGATGGTCAGCGCCGCCCGCAGGAAGGACGACGGGCAGCGCAACGACGTCGAGGCAGGGATGGCCAAGTACCTTGCCAGCGAGTACTGCCACGAGGTGACGACCGAGGCTTTCCGGATCCACGGCGGCTACGGCTACTCCAAGGAGTACGAGATCGAGCGCCTGTACCGGGAGGCCCCCTTCATGCTCATCGGAGAGGGGACCTCCGAGGTACAGAAGCGCATCATCAGCCGGGCACTGCTGAAGGAGTACCAGCTTCCGGGCTGAGGGGCTGGTGCGTCCCTGACGAGTTGAGTGTGCCGCGATCAGGCGAGGGAGTTCCAGATGCAGTTTGGGCGTTACTTCGAGGAGTTCGAGGTCGGTGCGGTTTACAAGCACTGGCCGGGCAAGACGGTCACCGAGTACGACGACCATCTCTTCTGCCTGCTCACGATGAACCATCATCCGCTGCACCTGGACTCCCATTTCGCCGAGGAGACCACCCAGTTCAAACGGAACGTCGTCGTCGGGAACTACGTTTACTCCCTGCTGCTGGGAATGTCGGTGGCCGACGTGTCCGGGAAGGCGATCGCCAACCTGGAGGTCGAGTCGCTACGGCACGTGAAGCCGGTGTTCCACGGTGACACGATCTACGGCGAGTCCACCGTCCTCGACAAGGTCGAGTCGAAGAGCAAGGACGACCGCGGGATCGTCACCGTCGAAACCCGCGGTTACAACCAGGACGGCGTCCTCGTCTGCATCTACCGCCGCAAGGTCATGGTGCCCAAGCGGGCCTACGGCGAGGCGCGCGGCGGCGAGCAGCCTGGCCGGCCGGAACCCCGGACGGAAGGCTGAGATGGCGGGCGCGGGCCGAGCGGAGACAAAGCGGGACCGTCCGTGGATCATCCGCACCTATGCCGGGCATTCGAGCCCGGCCGAGAGTAACGCGCTGTATCGGCGCAATCTGGCCAAGGGGCAGACCGGGCTGTCGGTGGCGTTCGATCTGCCCACGCAGACGGGCTACGACCCGGATCACGCCCTTGCCCGTGGCGAGGTGGGCAGGGTAGGGGTGCCGATCGCGCATCTCGGTGACATGCGGCGGTTGTTCGACGGGATTCCGCTGGCGCGGATGAACACGTCGATGACGATCAACGCCACCGCGATGTGGCTGCTGGCATTGTACCAGGTGGTCGCGGAGGAGCAGGGGGCCGATCCGGCGGAGCTGGCTGGGACGACCCAGAACGACATCATCAAGGAGTATCTGTCGCGGGGGACCTATGTCTTCCCGCCGGGCCCGTCGCTGCGCCTGATCACCGACCTGATCGCCTACACGGTGGCCGAGCTGCCCCGCTGGAACCCGATCAACATCTGCAGTTATCACCTGCAGGAGGCCGGGGCCACGCCGGTTCAGGAACTGGCCTATTCGATGTGCACGGCGATCGCGGTGCTCGATGCCGTGGCCGCCGCGCGGGGGATCCCGGTAGGCCGGGCGGAGGCGGGCCGGGCGGAGGCGGGCCGCGGGGAGCTGGAGCGGGCGGACGCGGAGTGGATGGGTGAGGTGTGTGGTCGGATCTCCTTCTTCGTCAACGCCGGGGAGCGTTTCGTGGAGGAGATGTGCAAGATGCGGGCGTTCACGGTGTTGTGGGATGAGTTGCTGACCTCCCGGTACGGGGTTCGGGAGCCGGCGCAGCGCCGGTTCCGGTACGGGGTGCAGGTCAACTCGCTGGGGCTGACCGAGGCCCAGCCGGAAAACAACATCATCCGGATTGTGCTGGAGGCGCTGGGGGTGACGCTGTCGAAGCACGCGCGGTGTCGGGCGTTGCAGCTGCCGGCCTGGAACGAGGCGCTGGGCCTGCCCCGGCCGTGGGATCAGCAGTGGTCGCTGCGCATTCAGCAGATCCTCGCTCATGAGACCGATCTGTTGGAGTATGACGATCTGTTCGCCGGTTCGGTCGTGGTAGAGAAGCGGGTCGGTCAGCTCGTGGCCGCGGCCAGGGCGGAGATCGACCGGGTTCAGGAGATGGGGGGCGCCGTCGCCGCGGTCGAGAGCGGCTATATGAAGTCGCAGCTGGTGACGTCCCAGGCGGCGCGGCGGGCTCGCATCGAGAGCGGTGAGGACGTTGTCGTCGGGGTGAACCGGTTCACCGAGACCGAGCCGAATCCGCTGCTCGTCGATCTTTCCGCCGCGATCCAGACGGTCGATCCGGCGCTGGAGGAGGCGACCCGCGCGGAGCTGGCGGCCTGGCGGGCCGGCCGCGACGACCGGGCGGTGACGGAGGCGCTGCTCGGCCTGCGGGCGGCGGCCGGGACGGACGCGAACCTGGTTCCCGCCACGCTGGCCTGCGCCCGGGCCGGGGTCACGACGGGGGAGTGGGGGGACACGCTGCGGG